>JASFGN010000068.1:0-9031 GCA_050123735.1 Desulfobacterales bacterium
TTCATCCATATGGCATGTGCTCTGTAAACCTGTTTTTTTTTAATTTTAGTTGCCAGCGGATGCATTTGATCAGGCTTCAAATGCATACACAGGCTGTTCGGGCGTCAGCACGGTGGTCGACACTTCAGCCCGGCAGTAATTCTCGATCGTCCGGGCGACCCGATCCCGGGTTGCGACCGCCCGGGTTTCACTGTTTTCACCCAGGCCGTCGATGTTCATAACGATGATGCGGGTTGCTTCGGTGATGCGGGTAGGATGCCCATTGCGCCAGTTCCAGCGTCGGCACATCACCTCTTTTGATTCCGACACCACGTAGATGACTTCCCCGGGCGCCGGGTGCTCGATGCTTTCAGGATTTCCCAGCGGGGCGAATGTTTCACTGCCGTCGGCATAGCGCAATTCCAGATGGCCCCCGGCCCGGATGACATCATCACCACCGACCGGTGTTCGGGCTTCGATGGAATTGATATTCATAATGGCCACGACTTTATTGATAAACGGCATGCGGGCTCCCGGTTTCTGTACGCGCTTCAAAAGGGCGCAATGTGCCGGTGGAAATTTATTCGGATTCGAACCAAATTGGCGGTGAGCCTCATTCCAGGCCGTGGCCAGCGGGTCTGTTTTCAGATCAATGGGCTTTTCGGCCGCAAGCCCGATGGCCCGGTTGAGCCGATCTTCCAGCTCGGGCGAATGCCCCTGATTATCTAAATTTCCGGCAATCACAATCCCACGTCGAAAGGTGGGATGGTTTTCAAAAATTTTCGGATGGATCCGGATTTCAATCATGGTCGTTGTTTTATCATTCGTGTTTTACGGGAAGCAAGCACAAAAATCCATCCGGGCGTGGGGCATTCATTTGGTTATATGGTGTTTTTAATTTGAACCCTGCTGCTCGGCTTTTTTAAGACGCTTATTCAATGCCTGGCGCGAAATGCCCAGGCTCAAGGCTGCAATCGACTGATTGCCGTTGGATCTTTTCATGGCTTCATCAACCAGCATCTGCTCGATTTGTTTGAGGGTGGGCAGTTGATCGGAAAAGACGACCTGCGAGCCTTTTGCGGCGATTGGCGCTGCTGAATCCATATTTGAAGACGGCTTTTGTTTAACGATATGTTCCTTAAAGACGTCCATGGAAAGCTTGCCGGTCGCATGACTGCTGACGGCATCAAAAACCATGGACTCCAGCTGTCTGACATTGCCGGGGAAATGATAGGTCGACAGCAGCGTGATCAGCTCTTCGGGTGGTGTCGGTTTCTTTTTGCCCAAAGCGTTGGCGGCTTTTTCCAAAAAGTGCGCCACCAGGACCGTTAAATCTTCGATCCGCTGGCGCAACGGCGGAATATGGATTTGATGATCACACAGCCTGTAATACAGATCTTTGCGAAACGTTCCGGCGGACTGCAGGGCATTAAGATCCTGGTTTGTCGCCACCACGATGCGTGCATCCGAACGTTTGGCCACATCGGATCCGATGGGGAAAAATTCGCCTTCCTGCAAAAGACGCAACAGTTTTACCTGGGATGGTATACTCAAATCCCCGATTTCATCCAGAAAGAGCGAGCCCGCGGAGGCGCGCTCGATCAAACCGCTGCGCGCCTCGCGGGCGTCCGTGAAAGCGCCTTTTTTATGGCCGAAAAGTGTGTCCGCAAATACCTGATCATCCAGGCCGGCCACATTTACCGGTACAAAATCGCCCGCACGATTACTCAGGGTGTGGACGGCACGGGCCACCAATTCCTTGCCCACACCGGTTTCGCCGGTGATGAGCACCGGGCGCGGGCTGCCGGCGACGGCTTCGACATATCGGAAGATGGCGCGCATCGCAGCGCTGGTGGTAATGATTTCCGCAAAGGCCTCGGGCCGCTCCAGTCTGTCAGACAGCACCTGAGCTTTGAGCAGTTGATTTTCCCGCTGGAGCTCGCGCAGCTCGACGGCCCGTTTGACGCCTCCGATCAGGCGGCTTTTTTCCACCGGTTTTAAAATATAGTCAAAGGCACCGTTTTGCATGCACTTTACAGCCGTATCGATGTCGTTTGAGCCGGTTACGACCACCACCGGCACTTCCGGATAGTCAGCAGTGATCATCGGCAGGAGCTCTTCACCGGAAATGTGCGGCATTCTCAGATCCAGGAGCATCACCTCAATCTCCTGGCTGGCAAGCAGCGGCATGACATCACGGCTGTCGTGACAGCGAATGAAATGATTCATATTGGCCGAGCGCAATGCCATTTCAAAGCTGGTAATCGCCTGGGCTTCATCGTCCACCATCATAACGGGAAACTGCGGATAGGGTGTTTCAGTCATTCTGGATTCCCCTCTATAGTTTGTTTTTCGCGCTCAATCGGCAAGGTGATCGTTGCGGTTGTGCCTGCACCGGGTTCAGAGCTAAAGCGTAACATACCGCCGTGCTCTTCAACGATTCTGGATGAAATCGACAATCCCAGCCCGACCCCGCCGGCATCCTGTTTGGTTGTAAAAAACGGATCCATGATCAGCATCAGGGTTTCAGGTGCCATGCCCACGCCTTCATCTCGAATGGTGACGACGATATTTGAATTTTGCCGGTCATAGGCGGTTGAAACATAAATGCCCTTGGTGTTGTCCGGCAGTGCCTGGCAGGCGTTCTGGATTAAATTGATCATGACCTGCTCGAGCCGCTGAAAATTGCCTTTTAGCACCGGGACGTTATCCTCTTGCTCGACTGTAAAGGTGTGGGTGCTGTTTTTGATCATATTGGTCAGAAGCGAGACGGCGGATTTGATAACCGCGTTGATGTCGACCGATTGCGCTAGATCGGCAGTGTCGTCTCTGACATAATTTTTAAGATCATCAACGATGCGCTTGATGCGCTGGGACCCATCGGATATGCCCGAAAACAGGGCCGGAATATTCTCACGCATCTGCGTAAATGGCATGCCGCCCAGGAGAAAATCACCATTTTCTTCGTAGTACCGATCCAGAATGGGCATGGCATTTTCCCAGGCTTCCTTCAGGATCGGCGAATTGAGCATAATAAAATTGTTGGGGTTGTTGATCTCGTGGGCGACACCGGAAACCAGGGTGCCCAGTGCGACCATTTTGCTGGCCTGCATGAGTTGCTGTTGATGGAGCCTGGCCTGTTCCTCGGCTTTCTTGCGCTCGCTGATATCGCGGCCCACCCCCCGGAATCCGATCGGCCGGCCGTCGGAATCCCGGATTAAGGATACCGAGAGCTCAACAATTTTTTTGCTGCCGTCTTTGGTGATCATCTCGTAGTCAAATGCCTTGGCCGCTTTGCCGGTTTGATAGACCGTGTTAAAAATTCTATATACCCGTTTGGCGGTCTCCGCACTCATAAACTCGCGGTTGTTCATGCCCATCAATTCATCCCTTGAATATCCGAGCTGCCGGCGCATCGATTCATTGAAAAAGGTCAGGTTGCCGGCCAGATCGACCTCGTAATAGCCCTCCTCGATACTCTGCAGAATGTTTCGGTATTTTTCCTCGGATTCACGCAAGGCCTCCTCGGCTTTTACACGCTCCACGATTTCCGTTTTATAGGACCCGAGGGCATCTCTTAAGTCTTTCTGCTGGGTTTCAACCGTGCTCACTGCGGCTGAAAAGCGATAGGAGAGCAGAAATGCCTGGGACAGAATAAAGAAAAGGAAGCCGAAGGGCGCAAAAAATCCGGTCTGAATGATTTCATCCACGTGCAACATGTCGTTTATGACGGTAATGGCTAAAATGAGAAATCCGACCAGAAAAACGAGAGCCTCGAAATTGCGCTGCATCAAAGAAACGATAATAATATAAAAACTGTAAAGAAGGGTCCCGATGGTGAGCACTTCATAAGGATTGACCGTATACGAGGAGATGCGTGCGGGCACAAATACCACAATAACGGCAAAAATCAGGGCGAGACCTTCTATCAGACGCAAGATGATTTTTGAAAAATTCGGGAAAAGCGAATGCATAAACAGCGCAAAGGCAGGGACGGCCAGATAAAAGGAGAGATACTCAAACTTGACCAGCAATTCCCAGCTTAAATGCGGGAATAAATGTGCCAGATATCTGCCACCGGTGGTCAGCAGTCTTGACGCAATCAAGAAACAAAATATACTGAAAAACAGCGGTGAGCGGTCTTTTTTCCTGAAAAGAAAAAGCCCCAGATGATACAAAGCCATAATAAAAAGGCTGCCGAACAGAAACCAGTCCAGATTAAGGCTTCTTTCGTGAATTTGGCGGATGTCCTGCTCGGTTCCCAGCCGCATGACCTCCCAGGGCCCGCCGCCGCGTCGGTGATGGAAATTGGACACCTGCATGATTATTTCAACGCGGTTGTCGAGCGTTTCAAAATCAACCACCTGATGCAGTTGCCGCGGAACCGTTGTTTCGCGGTCTTTGCCGGCAACGCCCAGAGATGCGACCCGCCTTCCATTGACATAAAGCGTATAGGCCACAGAGATTTCCTGCATTCTCAGGGCCAGCGGTTCCTTCTTTTGGTTGAGGATAACATTGAGGCGGTAGGTCGCAAACCCATCGGCGGGATGCTGGCTGCCGCTGATTTCATTATTTTTCCAGTAGCCCGGTACGTTGATAAATTCTTTTTTATCCGGCAATCCTTCTTTTAAAAAATCCGACGGCGCCAGCTGCCGGCTCCAGTAAAATTCCCATTCCCCGGCAAGATCCAGGGGACCGTCATCGGCTAAATCCCAGTCGGTTAGATCCAGCACACCCTGACCCGCCCTGGGGGCAATCCGTCGCGGGGCGTCATTCAGACAGGCGCTGAAAAATATTAAGTAGGCAATGATCAGCGCTAAGGCGATGAGGCGGGAGCGACTGCTTATGTTCGATCGTGCCATAACATTCAAATGCTTTTAAGGTTGCCAGAATCAAAACTCATATTTAACGAATCGGCGCCTTTACGTGTACGGCAGATGGAGATATCGTTTGTTTTCCGGACAGAATCAGCAGTGTTAACGGTGTGGGCAGGCAGCGAATCCCTTTTAAAAACGATATTATACCACCATTTGCCTGTCAATTAAAATACCACTATTTTATAGAAAGCAAACGGCCGGCCGGTTCAGACAGCCCGCCTGCGCGCGCGGCGATCGACCGCATGGCGCGCATCCTTAACGATAGCCCACAGCAAAAATATAAGCCCGGCGACGGCCGGCAGATACAGCGTCAGGGAGCGCCACAGCAGGTTATAATACGGGACGAACCCTGCCGCAATGATACCGCCCATCATCGACATGGAAGCCCCCTCAGCCAGCCCCGAGCTTCCGGGGGTCGGGGCAAAGTATATCAGAAAAATCAAGCACATCTGGGTTTGCAGCACACGGCCGACCTCGGCGACCGGAATGCCCAGAAATCGCAGACACAAAAAGGCCATGATGGCGCGCGCCAGCAGGAAGACCAGGCTTAGCAAACATACCCACAAAAAATTTGAGTGGCTCAGCCGAAAATAGCGGTGCATGTTGGCCTGATGGTGATAGCATAGATCGATACATTTTTTAGACAGACGGCAGATGCTTTCAGATAAGCGCCGGATACCGCTATTTTGCGGTAGACCGCTTCGGACTTCGATTTTGCCGGCTGCTGTTGTCACTGCCCGGGCTACGCGACGCACGGATCCGGGCCAGCACACAGCGGTCATCAAGCCGGCGAAAACGACAAAAAAGACCACAAAGGCGCCCTTGAAGAGGACGTTCAGGTGCGCGACGCTCGATGACATCAAGGCGTATAACCCCACAAACAGCAAGACGACCATGCTGCCCAGAAAAGAGATCAAACTGACCGTCAGGGCCGTGCCCAGGCGCATGCCTCCGCGGCTTAACATATACATCTGACCGAACCCCCCACCGGTTTGAGAGGGCGTCAGCATGGCCAGCCCCAGATTGGCCCATTCGGCCTTCAGACAGGTCCATACACTCACACCGGGCTGCAGAACGCGGCCGATCACCCAGATGCGCAAACCGGCTGCAACCGTATCGACCGGCAGAAACAGCAGTAGCCACAACAGGTAACGCCATTGCAGCTGGCTCCATACCTCGGGCTGGTTGCCGGCCGGTATTTTAGAAAACTGAAACCAGAATATGCCCACCGTTAATCCAATGAACATCAGGCCGCCGCAGATCAGGCGGTAGATACCCAATTTGTTCAGCACAACTGGGGGTCGGGCCGGCGAGTCGGCCTGATCCAAAGCAAATGTTTTGGAGGGAAGGGCGTTGCTCGGTCCGTGTTTTTTTAAATAGCGGTAAGGCATATCATAGCCGTATCGCCGGCTCATGCGGCGCGCTGCAGAATACATCCTTTTCTCCCGTGGCGCTGAAAATGTTGCTGCACCTGATGCATGAAGGTCCGGATGGCTGTTTCTCTGCCCGGCTGCAGGCTGCCGTCGTAAGGCGTGTCCAGATAAGGGACCCGGCGTTTGTTCATGACGGGTTTGACGATAGCCGAAGTGGTCATGCCCGGCATGCACGTAAATGGGTAAACATTGACAACTCCGTTGTAGCCTTCTTTTGCAAATTGCAAAATGGCGGCAATGCTCAAACAGGTTTCGGTGGTGATATCGAAGGTAAAGATATCTTCTTCGTGGAGCAGGCGTTTCAGATGGTGCACCTTATGGTCATGGGCGATATCGATGGATCTTGAGATCCGGCGGTAAAACTGTTTTTGTCTCAATTCCTGGTAAAAAAGCTCGCTTCCGAAATTGAGCATCTGTGCCAAATCTGTTTTTAAACGCTTCAAATTGAATTGTCTGAGATTTAAACGCAAATGGGTTTTATTTTCTCGCAACTGGCCGTAGCTGATGTAGTTGACCCATTCGGCCAGAGACGAATTGACCACCTCGGCGCCATGCCTTTCAAGTATCCGGATCAAGTCCTGGTTGGACTGCACATGCATTCTTAAAAAGATTTCACCGACAATACCGATCAGGGGCTTGGGAGGAATGGCCGGATCCATCAGGGTTTTGGCTGTGCGGACCATTGCTTCGAGTTTGTCCAGGATCCGATCATAGGCACCGGCGGCCGCATGCGTTTCGATGGTTGTCTGCATCGTATCCCGGCAGCGCTCGATAAAGGCATCGGTAATGCCTGCTGCCTTTTCATAGGGCCGGATTCGCCACAACAGCCGCTCCATGATGTCGGCCACAATGATGGCCATATAGCTGGCTTTTCGGAAATCAAGCATGCGGTTGTCATCAATGATACCGTCAAGCGAATAGCCGTCTTTGGTTGTGATCGATACGATTTTCACCCGGTCCAATCCGGTGAACGAATCCAGTACCATGCGCTGATAGCTGTTATACATGCCGAACCGGCAGGGCCCGTCGGAGGTGGGCAAAAAATACAGATAGTTTTCCGGATCAAAGGCGGCGCCTTGTTTCTGCTGCTCGGTTTTGAGATACAGCAGAATGTCGCCCAGGGTAATCTGGCAGGGAAAGCACTCTTTGCCGGACGTATATTCTTTTCCGATATCGAGTCCTTTATAAGTCGGCAGCACGCGGGCATTTATACCGAAACTTTTGAAGGTTGCCGCCATCAAATGCGCTCCGATACGGTTCATCTCGGGAATGAGAACGGTTTTGTCGCCCAACCGAAATTTACCAACGCTTTCTGTCGGTGATCCCGGACGGTTCTGATGTTTTGGTTTCATTTTGGTTTCCTCTACTCATTGATGATGTGGCGTTGCGTTTGTGGTTGCAGTTTCGCCATGCTGTTTTCGATAACGTTCTGATAGGCTTCAATGCGCGTCATCACACCGGCAGCCGCACTGTGCTCATCCAGCTCGAGGATCAGATAGGGTTTGTCTGCCATGACGGCTTTATAAAAATGCTCGATGAATGAATCCGCGCCGCAGCCGAAATTTGTCAGATGCAATCCAAAAGCATTATCTTTTGCGGCGATGATCTTTGCCGTTTTGAGGATCTGCGCCCCCAGCCCCCAGAACATGGATGGGAAATCGGTCAGATTCACGGACCCGGTATCAATAAAATCCATCGGCACGGCCGTCATACCGATTTTGGCCAGGTTCTGGCCGAGCCTTAAATTCAGGCGGTCGTCGTAAAGATTGTACGGGCGGCCGGTGACAATCAGCAGCGGCGCGCGCGGATCCAGTTTTTGAAGAATGCGTTTTCCCTGCTGCAGCATATCCGCCACAAATTGCTGCTGGCGTCCGAGGGCATAGCGCAAAGCCGCCCTGATTGCTCGCCGGGAACATTTCAGGCGCTGCCCGATTTGCCGGTATAACTCCGCGGCCAGCATATCCGGGCTGTACTTGAGGTTTACAACCGGATTGATAATGGCGGCCGGATCCAGTCCGAAGGCCGTGCGCACCATATACCCGTTGCTTTGAACCATGGGGCAGTAAAAGCCGGTCTCAGTAGGCCGGGGTGTCTGCATTTTGATCAGGCTGGGAATGAACAGGTATTGGGTTTTACCGGCCAGGCGGGCGATATGGCCATAGGAAACCTTTACCGGGTAGCAGACGCCGTCGACGGACCGCTCGACGCCTGTCCTGGAGATATGCGCGTTGGTTGGCGGCGTGAGCACCAGGCGAAACCCGAGGCGCTCGAAAAAATGAGCCCAGAGAACAGCGGAATGGTGCCCGTAAAGCGCCCGTTGCATCCCGACGGTCGGGCGCCCGTCGATTTCCATTAGCGGCTGGTCCTCAAGCGTTTTATATGCGCCTGCCATGTGGGTTTCCCACAGCATGCGCCGGCGTTTGAAAAAATCTTCTTTTCGCTTGCTGCGGCTGCGGGCCAACTCATGACGACCGCATTCACCGCCCCAGATGCTGCGCCGGTTGTCAAACTGATAAATTTTCAGCTTGCATTGATTGTGGCAGGTAGGGTCGACGCGGCATACTTTTTCGGTAAAGTTCATACGATCGGTGATGGCGCCGGACATGCCCCTGAAAATGCTGCGGGTAATGTTTTCGGTCTTCATTTTTTCCTGAACCGCAATGGCCGCGCCATAAGCACCGAGCACCTCGCGATGCAGCGGAACCTGCAGGCCGCGATCCAGCACATTTTCAAAGGCCGCCA
>JASFGN010000069.1:0-9023 GCA_050123735.1 Desulfobacterales bacterium
GTTCGAACATATTCAAGCGCCACCCAGAGCAGCGGCATGCCGATCAGGCACCGCACCGGTGTGCGGGCGACAGCGGCGAGCGCCATCGAAAAAACAGCCGGAAAAAGTGCCAGCACCGCGGCAAAGGGAAATAAAATGGCAACGCTCATATACCAGGGAAGATAGCCGTAGGTACGCATGACCGGCACCACCCAGTAAAGCAGGGTCAGGTAATGGACCAGACCGGCGATAAAGCCCATGCGAAAGCTTTCTCTGGCAGATAGATTTGCAAGGGCCACCAATAGCGGGACGAGCGCAAACCAGGCCAGCCAATCCAGCCCGACTTTGGGAAATGATCCGGTCAGCAGCAGGCCACTTACAGCCGCCAGCAGCATGTTTGTTCGATCGCTTTTCATTTTCGTATTTAAAAAACCCCGACCCTGCTGAACACCATAATGGATCGGGGACCGCTTCCATTGTGCCGTGATTCACCTGAATCGTCAACAGGTTTGATCACAAAGGCATTTCAGATAAGCACTTTATAAGCCTGATTTGAGTTTTTATTGCAGATATCATACAATCATTATTCATTTGCTGAATACTTTAATCGGGAATTCGTATATCAATGAAAGCATCAACCAGGGGAATGCTGTTATCCGGCCTGGTATATCCGGGCATCGGGCAATTGCTTGCAGGACATAAACGCTCGGGTCTGATTTTTGTCCTGGGAACATCCGTCGGCTTGATCATGCTCTTCTATCGACTGATGCAAAGGGCTTACCGGCTTATGGAGCAGGCCATTCCCCGCCTGGCCGATGAAGCACTGGATTTTCAGGCCTTAAAAGAACTGGTTGCTCACAGTTCATCCGGCGGCTGGGGGGTTGAACTGATCTGCTTGATCGGTATTACCGGTTGCTGGCTGGCGGCCGTCGTGCACGCGTACGTTGTCGGCCGGAAAATCAACTCGCACCTGTAAACTTAACCACGAAAGCACCAAATAAGCTCACAAGCTGGGATGCTTGGAAGCTGTAATGCTTGAAGTTGTGCAAACAAAATTCGTGTTTGGACACTATAGCTTTCTGGCGTCATAGCTTTCCAGCTTGCTGGCCTACTTTGTGTTTTCGTGGTAAATGGTTGATCAAAAGATTCTTGGAAAAATGTTTGGCCGGCCATGGATTTTAAAAAACTTTCACTGAAAATACTGCCCGGGCGGATGGCCGTTTGCCGGTTTGAACCTTCTGCTTCGCTGCCGGCCTGGATGGATGGTTCCGGCTTTTATTCGGTCACGCGCACCAGCGAAGAGCTGACCGTTGTCTGTCGCGAAACGCTCGTTGCTGCGGATACAACCTGCGAGAGCGGCTGGCGATGCATCCGGGTTAAAGGTGTATTAGACTTTTCTGAAATCGGCATTATGTTTTCGATAACCCGGCCGCTGGCAAAAGCCGGTGTTTCTGTTTTTGTCATATCCACCTATGATACGGACTATTTTCTGGTCAAAGAAAAAGACCTGGAAAGGGCGATCGATGCTCTATCTGAATCGGGTCATCAGATCACAGAGTCAGGGCCAGAAGCCAGCAGGAATGGTTAAATAGTTGATTGGTTGAATAGTTAAATCGTCAATGGATTTAATCCATATAAAACTACTTGACAATTAGACCAATTAACGAATCGACTGAATCCTGAACGGAGAGGAGAGGAACATGTACGTGACGTTTTATGGCGCCGTTCGCGAAGTAACCGGCTCGATGCACCTTTTGACCACCGATGCAGACCGCATCATCCTGGACGCGGGACTGTTCCAGGGACGCCGCAAGGAAACCGTTGAAAAAAACAAAGTCATCCCCTTCGACCCGAACATGCTCACCAATATTGTGCTGTCCCACGCTCACATCGACCACTCCGGCCGGCTGCCGCTGCTGACGAAAAACAACTTTGCGGGCCGCATCGTCTGCACGCGAGCGACCGCCGCCGCCAGTGAATACCTATTAAGAGATTCGGCGCACATTCAGGAATCGGATGCCAACTACCTGAATTATAAAACCGTGCGCAACGCGCTGAGCAAGCGGCACAGCACCAAAGGCGGCACAAAAATCAGCAACCGCAAAAAACGGGAATTAACAAAAATTCTAAAGAAAAACCGTCACGATCTGAACACCGAAATAATCGATGAGCTGATCGACGCCCACCACCTGGAGAAAATCGAGCCCCTGTATCGGATCGTCGATGCCGACCAGGCCCTGGCATTGTTTGACGGATACCCTTACCGGCATTCTGTTTCCATCGGCAAGGATATGACCTGTACGTTTTATGATGCCGGCCATATCCTCGGATCGGCCTTTACCCTGATCCATGCCCTGCAAAACGGCCGAGATTTTCGGGTGTGCTATACCGGCGACATCGGTCGCTTCGATAAGCCGATTATCAAGGACCCGACCCTGAATTTTAATGAAGAAGATTGTCAGATCGACCTGTTGATTATGGAAAGCACTTATGGTGATCGGCTGCATGAGCCGGTCCAGGACCTGAAGCCCCAGCTGCAGAAGGTGATCTCCGAAACGCACAAACGCGGCGGGTCGGTTATCATTCCCGCATTCGCTTACGGCCGCACCCAGGAGCTGTTGTACACCCTGCACGAATTATACGACGATAAAGCGGTGCCGCGTTTGCCGATTTACGTGGACAGCCCGCTGGCAACCAATATCACCCGGGTGTTCGGCGAGCACCCCGAAGTTTATGACCAGGAAACCCACGATGCCTTCCTGAAGAAAGGCAAAAACCCGTTTTCAATGGACAAGATCCATTTTGTCGGATCGGTTGAAGAGTCCATCGCTCTCAACCGGGAAACGAAACCCCACATTGTGCTTTCAGCCTCGGGCATGTGTGAGGCCGGGAGAATCCTGCATCACCTGCGCTACAAAATTCACAACCCGAACAATACGGTTCTGATGGTCGGCTTTCAGGCGCAGAATACGTTAGGCCGGCGAATCCTCGATCTGGGCATCAAATATGCCGAATCCGGCCGAAAAGGGACTGCGCCGGTCGTGCGGTTTTTCAACAAGGAGTATCCGCTGAATGCGCACGTCGTCAAGCTGGGCGGCTTCAGCGCCCATGCCGACCGGGATGAAATGCTGCGCTTTCTGAAAAACTCCAACCTGAAGATCAAAAAGATCGCCCTGGTCCACGGGGAAGAAGATCAGATTCTGTCATTTGCCGATTTTCTGAAAAAGGAAGGCTTCTCGGTTGTGGTGCCCAAGTATGGGGAGTCGGTTGAAGTGAGGTAACACGCCGGGGGTCATTTTTTAGTCATGCCTGACGCGATCCGGCATCCACAAACGCCAACCTTTTTAAAAGAGCATCAGCTTATTCTTATCTCTGCCCGTCATGAGGTGTCCTATCGGGCCATGAACTGTTCTTCTGGAACCATGGGTCGTCCGCTGCAGCCATGAGCTGTCTGGCGTGACAGGTCGCCGCGGCAGGCAGCTTGTGGCCCCGAGATGACACAGCGTCGGCCACAATATCCATACCTCTTTAGCTCATTTACTATTTAACTATTCAACTATTTAACTACTAAACGAATCAACTAAATATCCAGCGGGCTTTTTAGTGCCATAGCGCCTTTTTGCATGACGTGGGTGTAAATCATGGTGGTGCTGACACCTTTGTGTCCGAGCAATTCTTGAACGGTGCGGATATCGTAGCCGTCTTCCAGCAGGTGGGTGGCAAAGCTGTGCCGAAAAGCGTGGCTGGTGACCGCTTTGGGTATGCGGGTTAAGCGAACAGCTCTTTTGAGGGCCCTTTGAAAAGAGCTGGCGTGGATGTGCGGTCGGCGTTTGATCCCGCTGCGCGGATCCCTGGAAATGCTTTTTGAAGGAAAGACATACTGCCAGATCCACTGTTGGTTGGCGTGTTTAAATTTTCTTTCCAGCGCTCGGGGCATAAATACTTTTCCGTAGCCCCGGGCCAGGTCATCGTTGTGCAGCAGTTGAACACGGTCTAAATGTTTCTGCAAATCACCTTTTACAGTCCGCGGCAGCAGGGCGATCCGATCCCTGTCCCCTTTTCCCTGGCGAACCACGATTTGATTCATATTAAAGTCGATATCTTTGACCCGCAGCCGGATGCATTCCATCAATCGCAAGCCCGCGCCATACAGCAGCATGCCGATGATTTTCTGGGTTCCGGACAGGGTATTAATTAATTTCGATATCTCTTCCCTGGTTAATACCACCGGCAACCGCAGCGGCTTTTTGGCGCGGATAGCATTAATCGGCTCTTTCAGCTCAATATCGAGTACTTCGCGGTAAAGAAAAATAATAGCGTTAAGCGCCTGGTTTTGGGTTGATGGAGCGACCTTTCTTTTAACAGCCAGATGGGTCAGAAACTGTTCGATCTGGGCCACACCCATATCCTCGGGATGCTTTTTGTTGTGAAAGAGGATGAATCTTTTGATCCAGGAAGTGTAGCTCTGCTCGGTGCGGATGGAATAGTGCTTGAGCCGGATGCGGTCACGAACCCGGTCCAGCAATTTTTTAGACGGCCTAACCATTTTAAATAAATTTGAAAAATGTCCGTTTTTGCGTGTAAAATATATGTAAGCCCTTTTAAAAAAGCAAGAATTTATCAATATCACCGCATTTTTGCAGCGTTGTCCAAATACGCATGCAAAAATCCAACTCACTGACTAGTTATGCGCACAACATAAAACTTTTCTCAGATAGTTGCCTATGGAAAAAGGAAGCAAAAGTAAGTGGATATTAATATGCTCTCTTTTAGCGGCTGGACTTATACTTACTGTATTAATGCCCCTTATTATCAGAGCCTATGTTGTTCAAGCTTATAAAGTACCAGCGGGTTCTATGAAGCCCACTTTATTGATCGGCGACCACATCCTTGTTGATAAGTTGCCAAAAAAATTGGTCAAAATTGAGCGTGGAGATATTGTTGTATTTATTTATCCTATAGATCCAGGTAAGGATTTTGTAAAAAGAGTTGTTGGACTTCCCAACGATTTGATTGAAATTCGAGATAAAGAGCTTTATGTCAATGGAAGCCTTTTTAACGAAGACTACGTTATACACACAGACCCGAAAATGATTCCTGCAGACATTAGACCTCGTGACTATTTTGGTCCAATAAAGGTACCCATAAATTCGATATTTGTTCTAGGTGACAATCGAGATGCCAGCTTTGATAGTCGTTTTTGGGGTTTTTTGACTTAAGCAAGGTAAAAGGAAAGGTTACCAAAATATATTGGCCATGGGATAATGAAAATTTTAAGGTCAGATGGAATAGGATTGGACAGAATGTAAAATAAATATATTGCAAATTCGCATAACAACCGGCTGAGGCTGACCCGTCTTCGCTCTTCGAGCTTCGCCGCGGCAGGCGGTGAGCTACGCCGCAGCTAACTGAAAATGCCGTGCAAGGTTGATACACATAAAGCACGCAGCTTAGCCGAAATGCCAAAAGATGAACGATCACGAAAGGGGAAAGAAGACATGATAAAATTGCATGATAAGAACACTCTGGAATTGATAGGTGAGATTAATGAGAAACAGCTCCAATTCTTAATAGATGAACTCGTGGAAGAAGATAGTACAGACCAAGATTACTACATAAACCGTGATCAACTGGATCAATTAGAGAAAAAAGGAGGAGACGAGACGCTCATCCAGATGTTGAGGGAAGCGTTGGGTACCAAAGACGACATGGACATCGTCTGGTCCAAATCATGAATCAATAATGCACAGTTGGGAAAAACATAACCACGCATAGGAGGCGACTCCGAGCAAGCTACTGCACGTCCCGCACAGAGCGTCTCAATGCTGAGGTTATAAATTAGAATGAAAACTTCAAAACTGTACTTTATACTGATCATCGCATTCTTCGGATTTATTACGAGCGGTGATTGCAATTCAAAGGAAATCGAAACTAAATTCATAGAAGCGGGTCTTATAAATGTTCATGAGGTTGATGAAACCATTAAAGTTGATCTTGTTAATTCTGATCCTGATAAGAATTTTTTCAGAGAAAATTTCTATAATGGACTAAATAAAGCTTATCTCCGTAAAGAGGTCGCTAAAAAATTATCATTGGCACAAAAATATCTCAAATCAGAGTTCCCCGAATATTCAATATTAGTTATGGATGCTGCTCGACCGAGAGGCATTTCAAAGCTAATGTATGAGAAAATGAAGGGGACAAAATTCGAGAAATTTGTTGCCAATCCCCAAAAAGGATCGATGCATAATTATGGCATTGCTGTTGATGTAACAATAGTAGATGGGAATGATAAAGAAATTGATATGGGGTTTACACCTTTTTATAAGAGCACTTTATCAATTTACTGGGGTTATGCAAAACTGAAAATGTTTGATCTCAGTGAGGCGCAAAAACAGAACCGGAAACTGCTGTCGAATGTAATGAAAAAAGCTGGATTTATCCCTTTAAGTTACGAATGGTGGCATTTCAACGGAATGCCGAAGGACGATGCCCGAAAAAAGTATCAAATAATTGAATAATTTATAACCAGCTGCTGGTATGGACGCGCAAAGACCTGCGCGCCCCACAGCAGCGCCGTTAGATTAATCAAAAATGGTAAAAAACAAATTTGTCATATTATGTTTGAGGCTGCTGGGGATTTATTTTTTTGTTCTTGGATTAGCCTCGCTTCCAGGAATTATAACGGTATCGTCTCAAAATGTTAATCGTGAATTCTATTTTATGGTTGGGCCTATCATTTATCTGATTTCAGGTTCAATACTGTTTACTTTTGCACCAAGGATTAGCCGTTTTATTATAGAATTCAGCGAGGCTGAAGAAAAAGAGTTTCGTATATCTGATTATGAGAAAACTGCTCGCATAGCCTTTATCGTTTTGGGTATCTATATTTTTGCACAGGCCTTGCCCCATCTTATTCAGTTGTCAATAGATGTTCGATTATATTATAGCCGAATTGATGAAATACCCAAACATTTGAGAAACCAGCAGCAAAGATGGACTATTCTTATTGGTCCTGCATTAAAGCTGATTATTTCTATGATACTGATCATTGGCCCAGATAAAATCATAGGATTAATCAGTAAGTATGATCATTCATTCAAGAAAATAAAATAATCTAACAACCGGCTGAAGCTGATCCTACTTCGCTTTGGCAAGCTTCGCAGGACAGGCCGTGAGCTACCCCGCGGCTACCTGAAAAGGCCGTGCAAACTTGAAACGCATCAGGCACGCAGCTTAGCCGAAACGCTAGAGCGCTGTAATGCAATTACGGTGTTGAAATAGAATTCAAAGTCTAATCGGAAGGCTCATTATGTTCAGCTTATCAAACTTATCAATATTTCTATTGGCGGCTTTGATACTTCTACTTACGCCTGGTCCGGCGGTGCTTTACATTGTTGCTCGCAGTTTGGATCAGGGCCGGTTGGCTGGATTTGTGTCAGTTCTCAGTATCGAGGTCGGCAACTTTGTGCATGTATTAGCAGCTACTTTGGGATTGTCTGCCATACTCGTTTCGTCAGCACTGGCTTTTTCTGTCGTCAAATACCTGGGTGCCGCTTATCTCATATATCTGGGGGTGCGCCGGCTTTTTGCACGTGAGACTGTGCATCAACCGTCGACTTTCCAGCGTCAGAGTCTGAGGCGCATTTTTCGACAAGGCGTGCTGGTAGCCATACTTAACCCGAAGACGGCCTTATTCTTTTTCGCTTTCTTGCCGCAATTTGTCGATGCGTCGAAGAGCTCAATTACTCTACAGCTTTTAACCCTCGGGTGTCTGTTCGTAATTATGGCAATTGTCACAGACAGCCTTTATGCTCTTTTAGCAGGTACATTTGGTCAATGGCTCAAAGGCACTCGGTCTTTTCTGCGCATTGAACGGTATTTGGTCGGGACTGTCTATATTGCATTAGGGGTAATGGCCGCGTTTACGGACAACAATCGTCACTGAAAAGCAACCGTGTCACGCCCCGGCATGGCGCTTCAGCAGACAGCCAGGACGGTGGCATTTCGATAGAAAGAAGTAGCTTGAAATTAAACGCATTTTTAATGGAGCCGTTCAGGATGCCTCCGCCTTATCGGTTGCCCTGGCTCTCGGCAAACACTTTGCAGAAACCAAACAGCCTCTAAGACCTGGAATCGTCTTCTTATCAGTTGCCCATACCAATGGAAGGGAAGGTGAGAAAAACTTTATCATAAATCATCGTGATGATATTCTGTCAAAAATAGCCCTGGTTGTCGCAATTGAACATATTGGTCTGGAACTTGACCCACAACCGGATCTTAAGTTCAAGGTCTCGGATAGGCCATCCTTCAGGATGTTCTTTACTGCATTAAATAATATGGATTGACAATATGACCGCTTAAAAGGTCGCTCGAGCTGACCTCATGCACTAAGCGCATTCAGCAACTCAACTTACCGTTATGTCAAACTGATAAAAATGAAACTAGGCCATGATCAAATATTGAAATCTGTTGGACAACTTGTATTGGGATTAATAGTGTTCGGAGTGGTATTTTTCCTTTTGTTCCACTGGTACACAAGGGGCTATAAAAAGCATGTCATTTATGTTCAGGTTAATAACGAAGCTATATTCAGCAATATTCTAAACCCATTGGACCCTCAGATATTGGATTATGGTCGCAAATACAAAAAAGAAATATTCGATATCGATAATGATATCGATAAAGGCGACGGGCCTGATGCAGGCAAATTAAGGTGGTATGTCTGCGGTGGTATAGATTGCGATGAAGGTTGGGAAATGCGTTTTATAAAAAAAGAATAGAACATAACAAACCAGTGGATATGACCCGGCGTCGTCAAGCGAAGCTTGACTATGCCGTGACAGGTCCGTCTTTGCTCTTCGAGCTACGCCGCGACAGGTCGGCGCAGTAAACAGTGAGTAACCGCGGAGCCACCTGAAAATGTCCTGAAAACTCGAAATTCATCAAGCAAGCAGCTCGGCCGAAATGTTATGCCTTGGATTCGATACTTGACAAAGCGTACGTTATTACGTACTATTTAAATAATCAAAAACCAATATATT
>JASFGN010000070.1:0-8986 GCA_050123735.1 Desulfobacterales bacterium
AATCGTTTCAGCCAGGAAACAGGCCAGCACGCCAAAGGTGTGAGCTGTATTGAACTCGTCATAGCGGCCCTGCTTTAAATCGGAAATCAAAGATTTATATATGATTTCAGTATCATAAGGCGCAATAGCATAAATTCTTTTAGGGTGCCTTTCTTTAAAATGCATCCCGGCTACGACGGCCAACAAATTATGGCGCAGATATTCCCTGAGCTCTGTCGGGCAGAATTCAATGGCATCATAGATCAGCTGATCGCGGGTCAATGATTTAAAGGCAAACGAATTGCCCGGAAATAAAATAACAACGACCAGAATCAAAAGAAGAAATATTTTCAATAAATTCTTATACATAATCAGATCTCCCTTGTTAAAAGCGTTGGTGGCGTTTCGAAGATAAATTGCTGAGAATGTTATTTTATTTAATCGGTCAAAAAAATGAAAACTTTAAGCAAAGCCCTATTTAATTTTAGCCTTTTCATCAGCCGCCGGCCATGTTACAGGGTGGCAATCAAACGAGCTGATTGACCGGCCCCCAGTCGGCCGAACAGGTCCTGATACAAGAACACCATTCGCAATACAAAGCTGTTCCGTGCCATTCGTATAGAAGAGGATAATTTCTGCGTGCTACCACCACAGACACCGGCTGAGTCCACACGTCGTATTTTATTTGCGGTATTCATTTCCATCGTGGCCGTGTTTGCCCTCAATGCCTGCACCGTCAAGGCGCGCACCATCGAACCGGGAACGATTCCCAAAATAGAAGCCCTGGCCCCCGGCGAAGCTGAATACGGAAAAAGGTTGTTTGATGATTTGTGTGATGATTACCCGCTGGAACCCGACCCGGCACGCGCGGAGGGGCTTGTCACCATTTTTGATAATCTAATCGAAGCCGCCGAAGCCGACCACCTGCCCTGGCACCTATATTTGTTTGACGATCCGGACATCATCGATATCCGTGCCGTTCATGGAAACTATGTATTTGTATGGTCGGGATTTTTAGAAGCGGCCGAAAACGACGACGAAATCGCCGCCCTGATGGCCTGTGAAATTGCCCATGTGCTGGCGCGGCATACCTATCCGGTACAATTTACCCTGTGGACCGATCTATTCTTTGATGTGGCCGAAATGGCCACCAGCCTTGCGATCATGTCGGCCACACAGGGTATGGTTGCCATCAGTGGACAGGGATGGATGAAATGGGCTTATGTTGAGCTGGCGGACCTGGATGCGCTGGATCGTGAATACAGCTATCAGGAAGAGCGTGAGGCGACCCTGATAGCGATTCTGATCATGGAGCGCGCCCGGTATTCACCTGAAGCGATGCGCACCTTCTGGCAGCGCGTGGAGCAGGATGAAGGTTTAAGCAAAAGAGCAAACCGGCTCAGACGCGATCTCTCGCCCCAGAAGCGCTTCCGGATAGTAGATGAGTTCTTGCCGCTAACACGGACCGAAACTGAAGCGAACATTCCGGGTAACCTGCAGACAAGCCAGCACGATGTTAATGCCGTCACGCCGCGGTTTCAATAAAACCCCGCCGCAAAACTCAGTTTCTGCTGCCCTGTTTGGTTGCGTATAATTTTTTGGCCTGTCCGACCCAATCTTCACGAACAATGCGATCCGAAAACGAGCCGAAAGTTTCCCCCAGTTGCTCAATCACATCAGGCTCTAAGGCGGCCACCTGCTGAAACGTATAAATGCCGAAAGCGTTTAATTTGCCTTCCAGGTAAGGCCCGACACCCGAAATTTCTTTTAGATCATCAGCCTCATGGGCCGATGCCTGTGGAACAGCGGCGGGCAGCTCCGGGACAAAATCGGGCCGACAGGCTTCTTCCATTTCTTGTTTGTAGAGCTTGAGCATGGATTCGCATTGCCCCACATTATCTTTCAGGTTAGCAATCTGGTCATCACGGGCTTTAATCTCCCTGCGCAGGTTTTCCAGTTCCGAAGTGTCCGCACCTGTTCCGCGTCGCCAGATAAGCCATCCAATAATAATGCCTGCCACCATGGCCAGAATCAGCCAAAAAAGTATCTGTAAAGCCAGATAGATCATTTTCAGATCCTCCTTTTGTGGTTTACAAGTTGGTTTTATTGCACCCGGAAAGCCACGCGTCGGTTTTGCTGACGGCCTTCAGCGGTGCTGTTATCGGCTATCGGTCGCCGGTCGCCGTATGCGTTGACCAGCAACCGGTCAGCCGCAGTGCCTTTTTCCGTCAAATATCGATAGACGGCTTGGGAACGGTCTTCGCTCAGTTGCAAGTTCATCTCCGACTGCCCTATGTTATCGGTATGCCCTTGAATTTCGATCCGGCTTTGCGGAAACGCATCCAGCAACACGGCGACGCGATCAAGAATTTTCTTTGACGCTTCGTCTAAAACAGCACTGGCGAAGGCAAATTCAACAGCATTCATTTTGAGCAATTCATCCAGCTGCCGCTGCAGATCTACGCTTGCAGCCTTTATTTCAGTGTCGACAGCTGCAACCTTGACCCCTATTTTCTGCTGCCCGGAAGCCACTTTCGAGGCGCTGTCCTCGGCAGGCCGATACCTGGATAACTCGGCAGGCACGGCATTTTTTAGGGTAAATACGTTGTTTTCAATGGCAAACCCGACTGCCCCGGCGCGATCGGCTCTTAAAAATCGGGCATAGTCGGCATCGAAGCCGTCCGCCATCCGAAGATCGTCATGAATACGAAGCAAGTCGGTCACTTTGCCGCTGCCAAATACTGCCTCGGCCTGCTCAACCAGCCGGGAACGCGTCGCTTGGTCGGGAACGGTTCCGGTCAGCAAAAATGTATCACCCAGCTGAAATCCGCTCAAAACCGCCGGCTGAGGAGCCGGCGCTTCGGCAGCGCGCGCAGCTGCAACCCCAAGCTGGTTATCGATGGTTCGAACTCCCCAGTACGCATAGGCCCGTTTTTCAGCTTCGTCCTTTAGGTCGTGCGACGCCACATTGCCGGTCAGGGTGCCTTCGCGACCGTTGAAAGAAATCGCCACATTAGAAAATTCTGTGCGGCTAAGGGCTGCTTTGACATGGGTGGTCAAATCTTGCTCAATCGGACCCCGTCGAAAATAAAGCGTGCCCCCCCAAAGCAGCACTAGAATGATGACCGCACTTGTTGCTTTAATAAAATTAGACATGATCAGCCTCCGTCACTGCAATTCGTAAATTTTTACCTCGGCCGGGTTTAATCATCAATGGCCGGAACAGTTTTTATTGCCGCTGAAGCATTTTCAAATCAAAACCTGTGCCAAGTTGGGTCCGCTTGAAGAATGGTCGTTTTGTGCGGTGGGTTAAAATTTTAAGAATTTGATATTATTGAGATAAAAAATGGAAAAGCGCAGCACAGGGCCGAAGTTATAATTTAAAATTCTCTATGCAGCCGGCCGTTTCAGGGTGAAATGCCACAATCCAAAGAGCCGGGTCGGCAAATGACCCACCGCTTTTTGCTGTCGACCCATGTCATGCTTATCAGGGGTCAATGCGCAAAGGAGGAAGGGTAACGGGTAATGTCCTTGTTATTTTGGGCATAAAACGAAATAGTCCAAAATGCCGGTTGCGCAGGCAGTTGATGACGGCGGCAAAGCCGCCATCATCAACTGGCGATATCCGAATTGAAGCTTAGCTGTCTTTCTTTTTTGTGCGCGCCTTTATTTTTTCTTTTTCGGTTTCTAAATCAGAGTTCCCTTTGTCTTTTTGGGTTTCTAATTCGGATTCATATCGTTCTTTTTGCTCTTTTTGTTTTTTTCCGGCGCTTTCTTTTACTTCAACCGCTTCATCCTGATCGCCTTTGTTCATTCTGGCTTTATTCTTTTTTTCGATTTTCTCTTCGGTTAAACCGGGCGGCTTTTCTTCTTCATTCCAGCCGGTTTTCTCTCCCTGTTCCCAGCCGGGCGGTGTACTTTTATTTTTGTTTTTACCTTTGCCGCCGGCCAAAGCCTGAGAGCTGATCAAAAAAATAGACGATATGACGATAATAAAAAGAGTTAGGATTTTCGAATTCATCATTAACCTCCATATCTCTACATTTGAAGATATGTAGATGCAGTTCCCACTGGTGCTCATCCGTAGGCGCTTTATCTGAAAACGGCCAAAGATAATCCTCTTTTAAAAGTTTTCAATAAATTATTTTGCCCGTTCTTATAGGTGAAATGGGTTGCTGATTGAAAATGCGATCCTATTTTTAAAATATTAAATTTTGTCCGACTGTATCACAACAATGTTAACTGCATTTCTGTCAGGAACGAGAAAGGAGCGTTGCCATGCGGTATCAACTACTGGGTAAAAGTGGTCTGAGAGTTTCCGAGCTGTGTCTGGGAACCATGACCTTTGGAGATGAGTGGGGCTGGGGCTCGTCAAAAGAAGAAAGCAGGGCAGTGTATGAAGCCTTTTTGGAATCCGGCGGCAATTTTATCGACACCGCGGATCTTTACACCAACGGCACCAGCGAGAGCTTTTTAGGTGAATTTATGGCATCAGACCGCGAACGAATTGTGCTGGCCACAAAATACACCAACTCAGCTCCCGGCACCGATCCCAATGCCGGCGGCAATCAGCGCAAAAACATGATGCAATCCGTAGAAGCCAGTCTGAGGCGACTCAAAACCGATTACATCGATCTTTACTGGTTGCATGTCTGGGACTTTACGACACCGGTAGAGGAGGTCATGCGCGCTTTTGACGATCTGGTGCGGCAGGGTAAGGTTTTGTATATCGGCATATCGGATGCGCCGGCCTGGATTGTCGCCCGGGCCAATATGTTGGCTGAATTGCGCGGCTGGACCCCGTTTGTCGGTCTTCAAATTGAATACAGTCTCATTGAACGCACTTCAGAGCGGGAGCTGCTGCCGATGGCCCGTGAACTGGATCTGGCAGTAACCGCCTGGTCGCCGCTGGCCGGCGGGCTCCTGACCGGCAAATATAGCCAGAGCAACAACGCTGACAAAGAAGAAAAGCGATTTGAACATCCTATGATGGCGCCCCTGGTCGATATAAATGAACGCAAACAGGCTATTGCTGCAGCTGTGGTGGATATTGCCGGAGCCATCGGCAAATCGCCGGCGCAGGTGGCTCTCAACTGGGTGCGTCAGAAGGCTGGAGTGATGATCCCGATTATAGGTGCCCGCCGCTTATCCCAGTTGAGAGATAATTTGGACTGCTTAGAATTTAAGCTGGAAGCAGGGCACCTGCAGCGACTGAACGATGTCAGCAAGATAGAATTGGGCTTTCCGCACGATTTTTTCAGAAATGAACTGGTACAAAATTTTGCCTTTGGCGGCATGCGGGATTTGATTGATAATCATCATGCTCATTGACATTCTGATAACAAGGCTGATGCGAACAGGATTTGCAGATATATAATTAAAAATCCCCCGCTTCTTTATATTTACGTCTTAAGGACACCACACAGCCTTCCAGCAATCTGATTTTATTTTCCAGGCAAGCGGCTTTATATTGTTCGGCCGCATCGTCAGGCATAAACAGCCATGCAGGGGCGGTGCCCGGGGCGCCGGAGATGGTGTCGATATTGGGTGAACCTTCACCGTAAATCCGGATCAAACAATTCTTGGTCTGATCATTCCAGGCCGCGTATTCTTCTGGCGGGATCGGTTTTTTAGGCAGTATTTGCTTGGCTGCTTCGATCTGGCGGGTCAACAATTCAATGCCGGAGGCCGAATCGACTGTATCGGATGTCTTTTGAGAATGTTTCAGTTGTGACATGAATTCCGTTCTTTCCATATCCAGGTAATTTGAAATGAATCATAAGACCGAATGATGGGCCCATCGTCATAGATGTTTGATCGATTTCAAAGTTAAGGGCCACAGGTGCCAATGAACGATGGATTATAAAATATTAATATAAGCATCCGCAAACGATTTTCCAGATCGGGTTTCAACCAGGCCCTGAAGAAAACACATCTGAAAAACAAAACCCGTTGGTCGATTTCAAAAATCAAGAAAAATGACGATTGTGAATTATAGCGCCTTTTTTATAATGTTTCCAATTGCGCCATTGCGGTATCGGTGGTTTTAGAAAAAGATTGATTGGGTGCTGGAGATCGATCTGTCATTTACCCCACCGTTTTGAATGCCGCCAGCCGTAGACCGATCGCAAAAAATACTTGCATTCATCACAAAAACTAAAACCGCGGCCGTCGACGATGACGCGCACATACCCCCGATAGCCGAATTTATTAAACTCGCCTCTGCTCATGGGGCACAGCAATCCATCAGCGGCGGGCTTAAAGGAGGCATGGTCGGTTAAACCAAAATTATGACCGACCTCGTGGAGGGCCACCTTGGTTGTCCGTTCGACAAAAAGATCAATCTCGGCTTCGGAGACCATCGCGGCAGGAACCAATTTTTTGGTGGAAACAACCGCGACATCATTATTGGGGTTTTTCCCGCCGAGAATGGAATTGTAGAATTCATCTCCATCATCTATTTTTAGATCGGCATCGGTAATCCCGAGCGTATTTCCGATGTATTCCTCACCCAGTATCAGCGTCAGCAGCTGCGCATCGATGCTGTCAATGATGGGCGATTCATAGTGCGCCAAATCGATTTCATTAATAATACCATGAAACGACATCAGTAAACCGCTACCAATTTCTTTAAGGCTACTGTAAGTGATGTCACTGCCAATACGAACCAGATTTAATTTGGAATTATTTTTCAGCATTTCTATCTCTTTGTTTTCTTTTTATATGCTGCCGGCAAATAAATAAAAAATGTGGCCCCACGCCCCTTTTCGGACGCCACATTAATATAACCTTCGTGGCTCTTAACGATCCCGTAAACCGATGCCAGTCCAAGGCCGGTTCCTTTGCCGGTCTTTTTGGTGGTAAAAAACGGATCGAAAATACGATGCTGGATCTTTTTGTTTATGCCCATGCCTGTGTCTGAAACGGTGATCCTGACGTATTTTCCCGGCCTGGGCTCATAAAGATGGCTTTTAATATCCCGGTGGGTCACGTTTTTGGTTCTCAGATAAATGTCCCCCCCATCCGGCATGGCGTCCGCCGCATTGATATATAAGTTTAACAGCATTTGTTCCATCTGACCCTGGTCGGCCTCAATGGCATGCGGCCTCTGGGTGAACTCGCGGTGGATGATAATTTCCTTTTTCATTTTTTGAAACGTCTGAGAGGTATTTTCTATAATGTCGTTTATGGCAATGGCTCTTGAGCGATATCTGCCTTTGCGGGCGTAACCCATCAGTTGCTTGGTGAGTTCCGAGCCCTCTTCAACGGCATTTTCGATTTTCTTGAAGGTCTCATAGTGCGGATGTGTTGAATCGATATCCATCAATTGTAAGGATGCATATCCCTGGATACCCATTAAAAGGTTGTTAAACGCATGGGCAATCCCGCCTGCCAGGGTCCCAATCGCTTCCAGCCTGGCCGAAAATTGTAGTTGAGCGTCCAGCTTCCTTTTTTGAGTGATGTTGCGCACAAAGTTCAACGTGGCCGGCTGCCCTTGCCAGCTAATTCGCACCGCTGTGTGTTCCACCCATATTTCTTTGCCTTTTTTGCTGATGATCCTGAATGAATGGGTACCGGGTACTTTTTCACCTTTTAGCTTTTTTTGGTGCCGGGTGACCACCTTTTCCCGGTCTTTTGGATGAATCAGTTTTGCAATGGCGGTGGCGGACAGCTCTTCATCCGAATAGCCCAAAACGGTTCTCGCCCTGCGATTGGCAAATTGAATCACGTCGTTTTGGATAATGAAAATCGCATCCCGGGCTTTATCAAATATGAGCTTATATCGCAGTCCGAGATCGCGTAGTTCCGATTCGCATTGGATGCACTGCTGCACCTCTTTTTCGAGTGCTTCGATCCTGGCCGTTAAGGCTTCATATGTAGTTTGTTTAGTCATCAAAACCGTATTTGTTGTTATCGTGTCGCCCATGAACGCGTTACATTTCAGAGCCAGGCGACCTGCATCAACAGCAGAAGTTAAATATAGCTCTTATATATTATAATATCGGTCATTTAGTAGAAAAAGATAAGTTATTTAGAATGCAAAAATAATATTGTGCAGGATTTGAACAGGCAAAATGCATACCAGGCTGATAAAGTATGAATATAGGAATAAATATCATAAGGTTATAAACAATTTGGCTTTCAGGAGGGGCGGTAGGAGACAAAAATCGTCAGCTTATCTGTCAATATGCGGTCGGTTCCCTGTCAAAATAAAAAGATTTTCCAACACCAACTGCAACAGCAGCTCTTCCTCATCGGCCAGTATCCGGCTGGGGATGTCGAGACGTGACAGGCATTTTAGGATAATATCAACTGGCGGACCGTAACCGGGTGAAGGTGCCGGCTTCTTGAGATCCTGGCCCTTTTTCCCTTCAAACCAGACTGATATAATCGTGGGGTTGCTGAATCGCTTGATTCATGAATCTCAAAGTTGGATTCCGGGCCAACTCACCATCGGATCAGATGATCGCACAACATGCATTCCGGCATCCGCAAACTTTTGAAATGCGTCGTTGCCCTGCTCGGTGTAATCGATAACACCTGGAATAACCACCGGCGAGGTGCAATCTTCTAATAGATAAACTTTTTCAACCAGCTTTCTGTCTTCGTTATCAATTTCAGTCAATAAGTCCTCAACGGTCCACGCCACGCAGTGGCTTTTGGCCTGGCCGGCAATAATCACGGCATCAAAATCCAACAATTTGCGGATAAATCCGACATTCTTTACGGCAATTTCATCTCCGGCGAAATCTGTCAGCACCTCAGGGCTTAAAACCGAGTAATTCTCGGTCAACGGATTGCCGCCTTTCACCTGAAAGTCGGGTTGACTCAAACGGGCAATGCTGTGGAAAAAGACCGCTTCCTCGACAGCCGAAACCAGCGCGTGACCGATGCTGCCAAGCATCGCATGATAGGGCCATATCGTCAGATCATACTTGCCGCCTTCTTTCAATTTCTGCGCGTAATGAAGTAGATATTCCTGGCCGTAATCTTCATCGATTTGAAG
>JASFGN010000071.1:0-8976 GCA_050123735.1 Desulfobacterales bacterium
GGCTTGAGCTTGTTTAGCACTTCGGTCAAGCGGAGCTGCGGCGGGGCGCCTATGTAATCATGGCCACAGGGAATATAGAAGGCTTCGTTGGCCTGCAGGGCAAATGATAGCCCCACCAGGCGGGCTCTCATCGGTATTTGGGATGTGGTTTCGGTATCCAGGGAAAAAATCCGGGCTGACCTGAGGCGCTCAATCAGTTGGTCAAGTCCCTCTTTTGATAGGACGGGCTGATAATCCTTATTGCTCAGATCGGATTTTTTAGAAAGGGCATGCTGCAGTTGCCGAAACTCAAGCGTCTGAAACAGTGCTGAAAGCGCTTCGGTATCCGCCGCACCGATTTTAAAATCAGCCAGATCAGCAGAAACGGGCGCATCTACGTCAATTTTGACCAGATCCCGGCTCAAAAACGCCTGCTCACGATAATGAATCAAATTTTCACGTTGCTTTTTCGCAGTAATGGACGCCACGCTTTCGTATAACCCGGCCATGCTATGATGGTTTTGAATCAGGGTCAGTGCCGTTTTCTGACCAACCCCCGGAACCCCGGGAATATTATCGGATGTATCACCGGCCAGCCCCATTACATCAATCATCTGCTGCGGCTCGATACCGAAATTCTTTTTGACAACCCCGACATCAATGGTCGCATCCTTCATGGGATCCCAGATGATTACCTGATCGGTCACCAGCTGAATAAAGTCCTTGTCGCCGGTGACCATAACCACGGTAAAGCCCTTCTTTTCGGCAATGCGGGCATATGTCCCGATGAGGTCATCGGCCTCAAAACCCTGCATTTCAACAATCGGAAATTGCAGCGCCGCTGTAATCTTCTTGATATAGGGAATTTGCACGGCCATATCGTCCGGCATGGGAGGTCGATTGGCCTTGTAATCGCCATACATGTCGTGGCGGAATGTCGGCCCTTTGCTATCAAAAAACATGCCGGCATATTTCGGTTGACGCTCTTCAATGAGCTTTAACAACATCCGCGTAAATCCGAATGTGGCATTGGTCGGAAGCCCCTTTGAATTGGACAACCCCCGAATCGCATGGTAGGCCCGATGAATATAAGCAGTGCCATCGATCAGATATATGGTCTTTTCTTCTTTCATGGTCTCCTAAACTTACAAATTGAATTGATCAATCAACTGTGAGATAAATTGCCGGGTATCGCTCCGATGTCAATCGGTTCCGAATTTGACATATAATCCGGATTGAATTATTTTTTTGAACGTTCCTGGTATGCCGGTAAACTGAATGCAATTCACCCGACACATGTTTGTTAGGAATGATTTTAAGACGCTATAGCATTAAAGATTTAAAACAACAATCATGAAAGTGCCGGCCATAAAATCCGTTTCCCGCAGACGACGGCGTCGCCTCAGATCCTGCGACTGCGTTTGCTGCCGGATGACTTTTGCATTTTGCTGGACGTGTCGATGCGGCTTCAGTATTTGCCAGGAATGTATGCAGGAAAACATATGGGGAATGTCCTGTAATGCAATTACCTGGACCTGCCCGGACTGTGGTGGACAAAATGGATTTGGCAACCAGTAAGAATGATTTTTAGCCGGAGGAAAAAAATCATGGCGGACAAAATTATTTCGATTGAAGAACAAACCGGTGCCTTCCAAACGATATTTGAACGCGTCATGCGGATGGTGCCGGATCGGGATAGACATGATAAGAAATTACAAAGACTCATTGCGTTTCGCTTGAGAATCGATGGTGAAGCGGCCATCAGTGAATATTTAATAAAAAAAATAAAAGAGGCGATAAAGTGTTCTTTTCGCGGCAGCCTTTATGATTATCTTAAAGATGATCTACAGGAAAAAACCTGCATTGGCGATCAATCAGACGATTCACCCGGTGCCGCCTGAAAAAAAAGTTGATCTGGCTGCCGGAAACGATTAAAAAAACCAGATCGGACGGATTTTCGAATCTGTCCATCAATATATCAGTCAGGATGGAAACCCCATGCACTATGAAGGCAATATTATTCGCCCCCCCAGTGAAGCCAACAGCATACTGCTGCAGGTGACGGTAGGCTGCTCGCGCAATAAATGTACATTTTGCGGTACCTACAAGGGTGAACGCTTCCGGATCAAACCCGATGCCATCATTATGGAAGACATTGCTTTTGCCGCCCGGCACTGCCGGCGGCAGCGCCGGGTTTTCTTATGCGATGGCGATGCGCTCATTATTCCCCAAAAAAGACTTCTTAACATCCTTAAGGAAATCGAAAAACAACTGCCCTGGGTAACGCGGGTCGGATTGTACGCCAATGCCAAATCCATAAAGATGAAAAGCCTCGACGAGCTCAGAGAGCTCAATGCCCACGGGGTTGGCATCGTTTACATGGGGCTTGAAACCGGCGACGACGTCACCTTAAAGAAGATCAACAAGGGCGCAACTGCCGCCCAGATGATTGAAATGGGCCGCAAAGCCAAAAAGGCCGGCTTTAAGCTTTCCGTAACGGTGCTGCTGGGTATTGCCGGGCCGGAGCGCTCCCGGATTCATGCCCAGGAAACCGGACGGGTCCTTTCTGAAATCGATCCCGATTATGTGGGTGCACTGAGCCTGATGCTCATACCTGAAACCCCCATTCATCAGGATTATCAGTCCGGACAATTTCGCCTGATCGAGCCGCAGGAAATGCTGGCAGAGCTCAGGGCCATGATCGCCAGCACCAATCTGACCCGGGGGCTTTTCCATGCCAATCACGCTTCAAATTACCTGCCGATTCGAGCCAGGTTCCCAAGAGACAAACAGGCTACCCTCCGGCTGATTGACGAGGCTCTGGAAGGCAAAGTCCCGTTGAAGCCGGAATATCTCAGGGCGCTATGAGCTCGATTTTGGAATTTGGAATTTGGATCGGGGATTGAAACTGCCGGAGTTGATGCCCGGCCATGTGATCGATAGATCCAAAATCCAAAGTCTAAAATCCAAAATTAGAACGACGATGAGGAACCCTATGGATTTAAAAATATTACTGACCACATTCGGTTTAATTTTTCTGGCTGAGCTGGGTGACAAAACCCAACTGGCAACATTTTGTTTTTCAGCCGATTGCGACTCGCGCATTTCTGTATTTTTAGGATCCGCCGGAGCCCTGGTGCTCAGCTCGCTAATTGCCGTTGTCTTCGGCGCAGGAATCAGCCGTGTGATCCCCGCGAATTATATTCGAATCGGTGCCGGAGTATTCTTTGTCATTGTGGGAATTTTGACCTTATATTCTTCGGTACGCGCCACCAATGGACTTTAAAGAATCCAAGCGTCTATTTTGCATATGAACTGAATTTTGAACACTTTCCGATCCGCAGGCGTCCTGCTGATGCGGGCCTCAGCTTTTTTATTTTCCGTGCTGGACGGCCTCATCAAGCTTTCGCTTGTCATCAAAGTGTTCCAAAAAGAGGATAGAGATCAATATGAAACGCATCTCATTGATTCTGCTGATGATCATACTGGCCGCTACGGGTATGTCCGCGGCCCAGGAGCCGGCGATGCAGCAACTTTCCGATTGGCCTTCACTGATGACCCATATCAAAATAACCGAAACATTGGAGTTTTGTGGTGAACCCGTTGCGCTGCATCTTCAAGAAGTGCGTGAGCGCCTCGAAAAAGAATTGCTGCTCACGATCTGGGACCGGCCCCAGGTGGCCCTGTGGATAAAACGATCCACCCGGTATCTACCCATTATCGAAAGCATGCTGCGTGAAAACGATGTGCCCGATGACCTGAAATATGTGGCCATTATCGAAAGTGCGCTCCGACCGCACGCCGGTTCGAACAGGGGTGCCATCGGCTTCTGGCAATTTTTAAAATCAACCGGCCAAAAATACGGGCTTAGAATCAATGCTGAAATCGATGAACGCAGAAATATCTTTGCCTCAACCCGGGCTGCGATCAATTACTTTAAGGCGCTTTTTGAGATGCTGGGTTCATGGACGCTCTCGGCTGCGGCCTACAACATGGGGGAGCTGGGTTTACAAGCTGAAATGGCATCTCAAAAATTGCGGGACTACTACCAGCTGTATCTACCGCTCGAAACCCAGCGGTATGTTTTCAGGATTATTGCAGCTAAAATGATTCTAACGGACCCGCAGCGATTCGGATTTCAATTTACCGAGCAGGATTTATATCCACCGCTGGCCTTTGACCGCGTTCAAATCGAATGCTTTAAGGATACCCCCATTCAAATTGTCGCTGAGGCCGCCAACACGTATTTCAAGGCCATTAAAGATCTCAACCCGGAACTCCGCGGCCACTTCCTGGCCGCCGGCACGCATTCCCTTTTAATTCCTCCGGGCAGCGCCGAGGGGTTTGATGCGCGCTTTAAACAGCTGGTTCAACTGTGGCAGGCAAAAAACTTGGAGCGGGTCTATATCGTTCAAAAAGGCGATAATCTGACAGGCATTGCCGAGCGATTCAAAGTACCCCTGCCGGCATTGCTCATCTGGAACCGCCTGGATGGTCGCAAACCGATTCATCCGGGAGACCGGCTGGTGATTTATCCCAATGAAACCCTGGCTACCCAGGAAAATCCAGATGACCGGGATCAGTAAAGCTCCCCGCGGCAAGCCGCGGGGCATCCTTAATTTTCGTTCCCCTTGACGGCCTGCGACGAGCTCCATTCGGCCCGCCTTCGACTTGAGATCGGGGCGTGAACTCGGCCGAACGCTCAGGCCGAAAGTAGCTCATGGCCGAGGGCAGCCGAGCCGGGTAGGACCGAGGTGGGGATGAGCAAATTGCCATGCCGGTTGCCGGTTTTATTAGCGTTTTCTGGGACCCAACATTAGCGCTGCGGCAACTGAATATTGCTTTTTTCCGGATCCGCCTGCTGACGATATAAAATGGCGATGTGCCCGATCATACCCACCAGATGACAATTTGTTTCCGCCGCAAGCGTTTCGGCCAGGCTGGCTTTGTGCTGCTTGTCCTTAAATTCAACAAATTTTACCTTTATCAACTCATGGGTTTCGAGGACGTCTTGAATGGCGTCGATCAGGTTGGCCGTTAAACCTTTCTGACCGATGAAAACCACCGGCTTCAGTCCATGGGCAAGGCCCTTGAGGAACTTTTTCTGGTAACCCTTCAATGCTTCCATAGATGCTCCTGATCAGCACAAATTATTTTTGAATCCACAGCGTAAAGGCTTTTACGGCCACAGCGCTTGCCAATGTCTGTTCGACTTTGGCCTGCTCGAGGAATGATGGAATATTGGAATACTGGAACATTGGGTTTTATTCGCAACAGATTGAAAAATGGTATATTTCATGAGATAAATGCGTCGTAGATTGAACAAAAAAACTCTCATGGATGGCCTTACTTTGTCGTTGACTCAAAATTAAACCTTATGGTTAAAATCACGTAATTTGTGATAAGTAATATTAAAGGCGGAAGTCATGCTTTTTAACCATTATTCCACTATTCCAGCCCAAAGGAGAGGCCTACATGCCAGACACCAAACATCCCCAGGAAACCATAAAATTTGAAATCCAGGCCTATCGGCGTCCAAAGGATCGAAAAACCTTGCGCCGGACGCATGTCGCTTTTTCCGGATCTCCCCAAAGGCATCCATATGACGCGGAAAAAATCATTTTAATTGCAGATCCGTATAGTTCCCATAACGTGTTTTACGAATTTTATAAAGACGATATTGCATATGTGGAGGAACTGCCGAGTATCGTCAATGTGGAGGGGGATACCATCATGATGGTACGGACGTGGATAAAAAAAATGAGTATCGGGATACGATGCTCACCGTTTATCGTCGAGGATATTTCGGCAGAAACGAGCAATCGGCAGGCATAAATGGATACGACACATCAGACGCCCAGGCGCCCGGTCCGGGTGCCGGCCTGATCGATCATCAAAGGTTTATCTTACTGCACCTTAATGACAACCAGGGTGGCGTCATCACCGTTTTTTACGGGACTACAAAATCGATCCAGAGATTCAAATACACCGTCCACGATTTTAATGGCCGGTTGATCAGCCGTGTCTTTGATCACCTGAACCAACCGTTGGGTGCCGAACATTTCACCACTCTCATTGATCGCCTCTTTGATCCCATCGGTTCCAATCAAAATAATCTGGCCGGAACTGATTTGCTGTTGATATTCTTCATAGACAGCGTCTTGCATTACCCCCAGCGGCAAACCTTTTCCTGCGAGGAATTCAGGTGAATCAGCCGCTGTCGGCGTCCAAAGAATGGCCGGTTCATGTCCGGCCTTAACCCAGCGGATAGACTTTTCTTGAGCGTCGATCTCACAGTAAAACATGGTCATAAAAAGATTCAACTGCTCAACATCCTGCACCAGCCGCTTGTTCACGTCCGAAATGATGGATGCACACGCTGAGGGTGATGTCTGAATACGCTCCCTGAGAAAGGCCCGCGCCGTCGTCATCAGCAGCGCAGAGGGAATGCCGTGATCGGTGACATCACCGACAACAATGCCGATCTTTTGCTGGCCGTTTGTTGGCGGATATAAAAAGTCATAATAGTCTCCACCGGTCTCATCACACCAGATGCTGCGACCGGCGATATCAAAACCGTCAAAAACAGGGTCTGATTTAGGCAACAACTCGTGCTGAACCTTGCTGGCCTTTTCAAGAGACGATTTGAAATTGTTCAGTTGCTGCTGGTGGGAAACAGCTTTATGATATTTCTGGATAGCGCTTTGAATGGCCCGGCTCAGTATATCAGCAGGACATGGTTTGGGGTGAAACTGAAAGATATTGCCCTCGTTTACCGCTCGTATGGCAGTCGGCATATCCGCCGTGCCGGTCAACATCATCCGCACGGTGTCCGGGCTGGATTTTTTGACATAGGTTAAAAATTCGATACCGTTCATACCGGGCATCATGAAGTCGGAAACAATCACAGCGTAAGGACCCTTTTCCTGCACATGTTTCAAGGCCTCTTCACCACTGAGCGCGGTGTCGATCCGAAACTGATTCCGCAGCTGGCGTTTGAGTCCGGCCAGCACCATGGCATCGTCATCGACCAGCAACACTTTATCTTTCATTACACTTCCCCCTCTGCGAGATTCTGGCAAACCAGTTGCCATTCTTCTACCCGATGGCCAACTCCCAGGTTGTCAAGATACCCGCGATCCAGTTGTTTTAATTTAGCGGCATTATCTTCATCCATTTTTAAACGGTCAAATGCATCCCCAAAATGCACGGCGGTTAGAAGACCGGTTGAGGCCGCCAGGCTCTTTCCGGGACAATGATGATACGCGATCGCCTCTATGACCGGGTAATCCAATCCCCATAACCCCATTAAATAAGCGCCGATTTCGGCATGACTGGTTCCAAACCGATCATTTTCAAGCTCCCACAGATTTTTCCCATTGCGCCGGGCTTCAATTAAAATTTTTTGATAGGGTTCTTGAAAATTGGTAACCAGGATCAGTTTCCCCAAATCGTGAAACATGCCCGCCATCAGGGCGTTATTGACCAGATGTTGATCCAGGCGTTCCTCTTTGGAAATGGTCTGGGCAAACATACTGACCGAGATGCTATGATTAAACAGGTCGTCGAAGTTAAACCAGGCGTATTTTTTCTGATTAAATTCGGAAAAAATCTTGACCGAAAGCACCAGGGCCTTGATGGTTTCGGTCCCCAGCAACATGACGGCTTCTCTGGGGTTATTGATTTTACGAACAAGGCCGAAAAATGCCGAGTTGACCACCTGTAAAATTTTGGCCGTCATCGCCAGATCAGTGGCGATAATATCGCTGATTTTTTTCACCGAGGGATCCGGCGCATGCAGCTCATTGATGACTTGGGTATATATGGCCGGCAGGCTCGGAAGCGTTTCAGTTTGTGAAACAATGCGCTTGATGGATTCATCTTCAAGCAAAGTCCGCAAACCAAAAAGCTGGTTTAAGGTTTGTTTTAAAATATCGACATCACAGGGTTTGGAAAGGCTTTGATGCGCCAACTGGACCGACCTGAACGTCGTTTCCTGTTCCACCTGCCCGGAAAGAATAATGCGCACCACCTGCGGATGCAGGCGCTTGACTTCAGCGAGCAGCTGGGCGCCATCCATCTCCGGCATCCTTAAGTCAGACACAATGACATCAAAGGGTTCAGCGCTCAACATCTCCAGCGCCTCTTTGCTGCTGGCCGAAAAGCGCATCTCCCACTCGGAACGCATTTTTCTGAGAGACCGCTGCAGGCCTTTTAAGACCATGGGCTCGTCATCAACAAATAAAATGCGTCTTTTGGATGGATCATTCATTTTCAGATAAATTCGTTTGTATCGGCAACCGGATGACAAAGGTGGTGCCTTTGCCTTCTTCGGTTTCGATGTCAATCGAGCCGTCATGTTTATCAACGATCACAGAATGGGCGATGGCCAGTCCCTGTCCGGTTCCACGGCCCGGCTCTTTGGTGGTAAAAAACAGATCGAATATGCGATGGCGGATATGCTCCGGGATACCGGCGCCCGTATCAGAGATTCGTATTTTAGCCCAGTTCCCGGATTGCCGGGTGCTGATGATAATGGTGCCTTTTTCAGATGAATTTCCGGCATTTGCATCAGTGATGGCATGTGCGGCATTCACAATTAAATTCAATATGACCTGGTTAAATTCCGCGCGGTAGCAGGGCACGGTCGGCAAAGCAGCATCGAAATCGGTTTTCAAATCGGCCACATATTTCCACTCATTGCGTGTAATGATGATGGTTTTTTCAATTTCTCTATTGATATCAACAGGCTCTTTTTCATCCCCACCCGGGTGGGCAAATATTTTCATGGCCTGTACGATATGAGTGATCCGATCGACGCCTTTCAGCGTCTGCTCGATGGCCAGCGGAACCTCTTCCTCGAGATAGGCTATGTCCATATCCTCTAATTGCGCTTCGACTTCCCGGATGCCTTCTGCATTTAATGTGCCGGCTTTAGCGGCATTAATGGAATCTTTGTAAAGGTTGCAGGCGGCGAGCAAATCGCTGAAGGCATCC
>JASFGN010000072.1:0-8961 GCA_050123735.1 Desulfobacterales bacterium
CCTGGGTCTCATCAGTGGTTTTGCCCTGGCCGTTTATTGCTCACTCGAATGGAAATTAATCGTCAGCGGCAAGCCGATCATCTCGTTGATTCCGTTTTTTATTGTCGGCTTTGAACTTACGATCCTGTTTGCGGTCTTCGGCAACGTCATCGGCCTGTTGACCCAGGCGCGGCTGCCCAGCCTCAAGCATATGGACTATTACGACCCGCGTTGCTCGGGTGAGCATTTCGGGGTACTGGCAACGTGTGAGCCAACACAGCAGGATGGTTTAAAAGAATTTTTTCAGCAAAACGGCGGGGAAGTAAAAGTCTTCGACTAAGTGTTTTGTTTGTTTAATCGGTTTTATTGGTTTTATGAGTTCTCAAGATTGTCTGTATTTGAACCAATCAAACAAATAAAACGAATTTAACCAATTTAACTATCATGAAGAATGTAAATGGCAACTAAAGAAAAAAACACCGCAATCGCACAGAAATCGCCGATCGGCTGGATATCCATTGTACTGATCATCATTGGAGTGGCCGCATTTATTTACGGCATCAGAAGCCCCCATCCGGAAAAGGCCTGGCAGGCCTATTTGATTAATTTTTTACTGTGGTCCGCCATCGCCCAGGGAGCGGTTCTCTTTTCAGCGGTGATGCATATGACCAAAGCCCGCTGGAGCGGACCGCTTTCGGCATTATCTGAATCTTTTGCGGCATTCTTTCCGCTGTCATTTGTTTTGTTTTTAATCCTATTTCTGGGACGGGTCCATATCTTTCCTTGGTTGCATGAGGACCTGCACGGTAAAGAAGTATGGCTGAACATCCCGTTTCTGTTCACGCGGGACTGTATCGGTTTGCTGATACTGTACGCCATCGGCTTTGCCTATCTTTACAATGCGCTGCAGCTTCGCGCGGATGAAAATCAGAATCAGGGTGGATTCCGGCAAATGATTTACAGAGGATGGGTTCGCAACAACCGCAATCCAGAGCAGGTCAAAAAGAAAATGACCGTCTGGGCCGGGCTGTACATTCTGGCATTTACGCTGGTGCTCAGCCTGATCGGCTACGATCTGGTGATGAGCATGGACCCCCACTGGATATCGACGCTGTTCGGCGGCTACTCATTTGTTAAGGCCTTTTATCTTGGATTGGGCGCTCTGATCATCCTGGCGGCCATTACGCAGATCAGGAAAGGAAAAGCCTCCGGGCTGGAACCATCCCATTTCCATGATGTCGGCAAACTGTTTTTTGCATTTTGCCTGCTATGGGCCGACTTTTTCTACGTCCAGCTGACCGTCATCTGGTACGGCAACATCCCTGAAGAAACCTACTATGTGATTGAACGCACTGTAACGGTTCCCTGGAACAAGCTGGCCTGGACCGTTTTTATCGTTTGCTTCATCATTCCGTTTGTCATCCTGATCAATAAAAAGATCAAATCAAAACCGGTTTTTATGGTGATTCTGTGCAGTGTCATTATCATCGGATTCTGGTTGGAGCATCTGCTGTTGCTGGCGCCGGCGCTGAGCCATGGTGCGTATGCGCTGTCGTTGAATGTTTCCGACGCATTGATTACGGTCGGCTTTTTGGGATTAATGCTCATGGCCGTCAGCTTTTTTTTAAAACATTTTCCGGGATTTCCCGGGACAGCAGCGGCGGGCTCACCGGGATAGGCGAACCGATCATTTAACGAGGTATTGAACCATTGAGTAAAAACGCAATCGTCATCTTGACCACGTTGATCACCGGACTGGCTATCGTGGTGTTTATTTTCCTATTCTACAAAATGCCGTATAGCGCCATCGGACCGGAGCAACCGATTCCTTTCAGCCATAATGTTCACAGTGGGGTCAAGCAAATCCAGTGTCAGTATTGCCACCCCTTCGTGGCCTATTCCAATCATCCCGGAATCCCGGCGGTGGAAAAATGTCTGCACTGCCATAACTATATCATCGCCAACCATCCCTGGATTAAAAAGGAACACGAATACTTCAACACCAACACGCCAACGCCCTGGATAAAGCTTAATTATGTGGCCGAACATGTATTGTTTAATCACCAGCGCCACATCAACAGCAAAATCGCCTGCACCGAATGCCACGGACAGGTGCAGAACCTTCAGCGGCTGCCGCATAAGACCTGGTACATGAATGAGTGTATTACGTGCCACAGAAAGAAAAATGCCAACCTCGATTGCTGGCTGGCATGCCATAGCTAGTTCGTTATTGGTTACTTGTTATTGGTTACTGGTATTGCAAATTGTGTCGACCAATAACGAATAACAGCGCAAAGCGCTAAAGGAGCTTAGAATTTGTCGACTGAAGAACAAAGCACTCAAGAACAAAGCGTGCAGACGAGCAACCCGACTGCCAAAGCGTTTACGCTGACATCCGCATTGTGGTTTGCCGCCGCAACTTCTTTTGGCATGATCGGCGCCGGTTACCTGATTGCGCCGGACTTTTTGGCCAATATCGAATATGTCCATTTCGGCCGTGTAAGACCCATGCATATCAATGCCGTGCTCTTCGGCTTTGTGACACCCGGACTGCTGGCAGCGGCCTTTTATTATTTCCCCAGGCTTTTGCGCACCGAGCTCTTCAGCCACAAACTGGGCGTATTCAGCGCCGTATTCTGGAATATCACGGTGGCCGCCGGCATGATCGGAATCGCTACCGGCCATACCCAGGGCCGCGAATATGCGGAATTGCCCTGGCCGGTGGATATTATGGTGGTCATCAGTTTCTCCCTGGTCGTATTGAATATCTTAATGACCATTCGCAAGCGAAAGGAGCGTGTTTTATACGTATCCATCTGGTATACGACGGCTGCGATTGTGCTGACCTCCATCACCTATTGCCTGGGCAACGTCATCTGGAAACCCGACACCGGTGCCCTGGTCGGCATCCCCGATGCGATTCTTCTATGGTTCTACGGCCACAATATTTTCGGGCTTTTATTGACGCCCATGGGCCTGGCGGTGGCCTACTATGTCCTGCCGATTGCTACCCGCAGCCCGCTCTGGAGCCATTCGCTATCGTTGATCGGATTCTGGTCTTTGATTATTGTCTATACTCACATCGGCACCCATCATCTGCTGCAGGTACCGGCGCCCACCTGGCTGAAAACCATATCGATTGTCGACAGCGTGGCCATGGTGATCCCGGTGATGATCGTATTGATCAATTTGTGGTACACGATCAAAGGTAAACTGGGAGAGATTCATGCCGACATCGGCGCCAAATTCGTGCTGACCGGCACCATTTACTACTTCTTTGTTAATATCCAGGGCTCGATGATGGCATTGCCGCATGTGCAGCGCATCACCCACTTCAATAACTGGGTGGTCGGCCACGCCCATATCGGAGTGCTTGGATTTGCCGGTGTAACCGCACTTGGCGGGCTTTATTTCATTTTGCCCAAAATAACGGGTAAGCCTCTGTACAGCAAATTCCTGGCAGACGTCCAGTACTGGCTGGTGCTGATCGGCGTCACGGGGTTTGCAGTGGTCCTGACGGTCGTCGGGCTCATTCAGGGAAATGCCTGGTATAATGGTGAAGCCCTTTATCGAACATTGCCCATGATCCAACCCTATTATATTTTAAGAGCCTCGCTGGGATTGTTTATTATGCTAGGCGCATACATCGGATTATATAACATCATTCGATCGTTATATTTCAATCGCGGAGCTGCAACATGAGAATGACCCCGACTGTCATTATCACGGGCATTCTGGCCCTGCTGGCGGCCATCACCCTGACGGTCGTCTATTGGCCTTACACTACCCAGGATAAGACACCTTCTGAAATTTTTCGCGCACGCACGCCTATTGAAGACGAAGGGCGCAAGATATACCTGGAAAACGGGTGCGTCTACTGCCACAGTCAGTCCATTCGGGCAATCGACTGGATACACGGCGCACAACGCATTGCCCAGACCGGCGATTATGTCGCCGATGAGCCTGTGATGCTGGGGTCCCAGCGCACCGGCGTGGACCTGTCACAGGAAGGCGGGGAGCACCCGGACGACTGGCACATTGCCCATTTTATCAACCCTCGTTATACACGGCCCAGCTCGATCATGCCGCCTTTCGAGTGGCTGGGAATGCAACGCATCGATACGCTGACCCAATACATTCAAAGCCTGGGGTTCAAGAATGCCGACCGGCGCATGGAGCGCCAGCGGTACTGGAAAGCGGAGTCCATCAAGGCCTATGAAGCCGGGCCCGATGCGAACGCCCGCTGGCTGGCGGAAATCGTTCCGGAGGGGTGGCGCACCATACCGAATCCATATCCGACCACCGAGGCCAGCCTGCAACGGGGGCACAAAATCTATCAGAACAATTGTATCGGCTGCCACGGCCCCATCGGAGACGGCATGGGCCCGGCCCAGCCCTGGATATACCCCCCGCCGTTAAATTTTACCATACTCAAAGGCAGAGAAATTTCGGGGGGAATCATCTACTATCAGCTGATGAACGGCATCACCGGAACTGCCATGCCGTATTTTAAAAAAGAGCTGGAATCCGAGAAGCTGTGGGAGGTCGGTGATTACATCGCAGTTTATTTTATCAACCAGAGCGACGCCAATACCGAGCCGCGGGGTATAGATGCTGCCTGGGAACCATAACATCAGGCGAAAATGGCCCTTTTTCCGAGGAGCTGCGTTCTCCGCAGGTTTTAGGCCTCGATGCACCAATCGTACGCCTCAACCTAAAAGCCTTGTGCGGCCTGGCTCCTCAAAAAAAGTTCCTGTTTTCGCATAAAGATATAAGTAAATTCAGTTACTATTTAACCATTTAACGAATTAACTATTTAACCAAGAATGTACTACCCTTACTTTATAGCATACATGGCCGCGGGTTTTATTATCAGCCTGGTGGTGTTCTTCTGGGCATTGAACAACGGTCAATTCAAGGACCAGCAGCGGGCGCGGTTTTTGCCGTTGGTTAATGATCCGCAGGACCAACCGGCGAATTTACCGCGCTTCGCGCGAATTCAGACCTTTGCGCTTTTGACGCTGGTCTGCTTGTGTCTGGCGAGCGCGGCGGCCGTGGTGATCTTTTCCCTGATAAAGGGCATGCAATAATGACCCCGCAAAATAAGCAGGTATAAGGAAGCCGGCTATGAGATATTTTTATATACTGGGCGTTCAGCATTTTGCCATGTACTTATTTCCGGCACTTGCAACGATTGTGCTGTTTATCATCGGTCTGGGATTTTATTATATTCGCCGCAAAGATTCAGCTGAACGTGAAACCCGCATTATCGAGGAATTTCCGGGGGGCATACAAGGCCGTAATGCACCCTTTCCCCTGGTTGCCATTCTTATTCTGGTTGGAAGCATTGTCTGGGGGTTGGCCTATATCATTCTAATCGGGACATTAGGAGTAAAAATCTAATGACACATCCGGATCATCAGACTTCCGCTATCAAAACCTGGCTGTTTGTTCTTTTTTTTGTCGCCATCGTCTTGTTCCAGGGGTGGCTGGCGTTTACGGTTATCGGCGACCTCGGCCAGCCTGATTGGGACTATCGCCCGATCAAGGACGTTCCGGGGGAGTCTGCTTATGCCGTCTTTGATCCCTATTATCCGCTGCCTTACGCCCAGCATGTGCGCGGTGAGCAGGGCCGGGAAGAAAACCCGAAGCATTTGTATGTGATCCCTTTTGAAGGTGTTGAATAAATGAAAAAAATAATTGGGTTTTTCATCGTCGTTGCCATCTTCATTCTGGCGGTTTACCACGCGTTGATCTATTACGATAACAATTTTCGCTACGGCCGGATGCGTGAAACACCGGCCGTGCGGCCATATGAGGAACCGCTGCTGATCAAAGAAGCCGGCCTGGTACCGGTGAATGGCGGCGAAGCCATTTTCAGGGTAACTGCCGGAACCGACCTTCAGTCCCCCATTGATATGACCCAATCAACCGCCGTTGCCCGCGGTAAGGCTGTTTATCTCATTTATTGCGCCCAGTGCCACGGCCACAATTACGATGGCAAGGGCACCGTCGGTCAAAGCTTTGCCCCGTTGCCTGCCGATCTGCGCAGCTCCAAAGTCCAGGAGAGCCCTGCCGGCATCCTGTTTAAAAATGTCAGCTACGGCATCCCCGGCGGCCGGCAGCCGCCGTTGCATGCAACCGTTACGGTCGATGATCGCTGGCGGGTTATTGCTTTTGTCAAGTCCCTGGGCACGCGGGAATAGATCTCCGCAATCCCAAAATACACGATCTTTTCCTTTATTCTTTTGTCATATTAATTTTGGTTTCAGGTGTCAGTGTTCAGGTGTCAGCCCTTCTTATTGGCCCTGAAATCCGAAATTTATCCTCTGAAACCTGAAATCAGCTTTTCCCTGACACCCGAAACCTGACACCTGACACCTTGATTATAGAAATTTATTATTTAGAATCTGCCTGGCTCCATGGTTAATCACCCTGACTCAAAAAACGTCTCGAAAACATGTGACCTGTGCGGCTTATCTTTGCGTCACGGAACGGTTACCGCCGTTATTACCGGCGCATCCTATTCATTTTGCTGCAACGGCTGCCGCCAGGTGTTCACCATTCTGATGGAAGCCACGGATTCGCCGAATCCGGAAACGTTTCGGGAATCCGAGCTGTTCCGGCAATGCCAGGCCAAAGGCATTATCCCCCTTTCTGAAGCGCAACTCGGTCAAGAAACGCGAAATAAGGGATCCAGAACAGACAGCCTGCCTTCAGAAGCGGCCGTGTCCTCAGCTTCGGTTGCTGGAAACAGCGTCCTGACACTCGATCTTCTGGTCAGCAATATGTGGTGTTCGGCCTGCGCCTGGGTTATCGATCAATCTTTGCAAAAAACCCCGGGCGTCGTTGATTCCAATTGTAATTTTTCCACCGACCGGCTGCAGGTGGTTTACGATCCCATCAGGATTTCTCCCGATCAGATCATCGCCGGCGTCGGCAAACTCGGATACCACGCAAGCACTGCCGATGAATCCGGCAAAGCAAAGGAATCCTCCCGGGAATTTGTGCGTTTTGCGGTCTCAGCTTTTTTAACCATGAATGTGATGATGTTATCATTTGCCCTCTATACCGGGTTTTTTACGGATTTTTCGGCTGAAAATGCGGCCAAAATTTCCTGGCCCATGTTCGTCATGGCAACGGCCGTATTGGTTTATGGCGGATATGATTTTTACAAAAAAGCCTGGGCGGGTTTGCGCAATGCCGCCTTCAGCATGGAAACACTGATCATCATCGGCGCTTTAAGCGCTTATTCTTACAGCACCTTTAATCTTTTCAGCGGCAGCATTCATCTTTACTATGATACGGCTGCGATGCTGATCACGCTGGTATTGCTGGGCAAGGCTCTTGAGCGACGCGCAAAAAGAAAGGTTCTCGTGGATCTGGACAATTTCTTTGCGCTCATGCCGACAAAAGTCAGGATCTGCAGTCGCGATTTTCCTGACGGGCGCTATGTGGCCATCGAACAACTGGCACCCGGTGACCGCTTTCGCGTCGTGGAAACCGAAATCATACCGGCCGATGGGCACATTCTGGCCGGCAGCGGGACGGTGGATCAATCTTCGCTGACCGGCGAGCCCACGCCGGTTGCTAAAAAGATCGGTGATTTCATCAGAAGCGGAACCCGGGTCCTGCAGGGTGAATTTACAATCTCCGCCGAAAAAGTCGGCAATGACGCTACCCTGGGTCAGATGATGCAGATCATTGAAAAAACGCTGCTGACCAAATTGCCCGTTGAAGGTAAAACCGATGTGATCCTGCAATGGTTTGTTCCGATTATTGTCCTGCTGGCAGCCGCCACCGGTGTTATCTGCGCCCTCAGCGGTATCGCGCTGGAAGCGTCGATTTTAAGAGCTGTGACCGTGATGGTCATCTCCTGCCCCTGCGCGCTGGGTATTGCCATTCCCCTCGCCCGCGTGGCCGGGATTTCGATTGCCGGCAAAAAAGGAATGCTGGTGCGGGATTTTGAGGCCTTTGACATGGCGCCGCGCGTTAGTGCTTTCATATTTGACAAAACCGGTACCATCACGCACGGCAACTGGACGCTGCAGGACATTATCGTAATGGGTTCTCATGACAAAGACCGGGTACTTAAACTGGCAGCCGGTCTCGAAAAAAAATCAGACCATTTTATCGCTCAGGAAATCCTGCGCCAGGCTCAAAAGAAAAATCTTCGACCGGCCCCTGTCGATCACATACAGATCGCCGACACCGGTGTAAGCGGCCGGTTTGAAGGCAAAATCTTGAAGATCGGCTCAGCGGATTTTATGGGAGCCACAATCACTGAATTTAAAAAAATATATAATTTCAAATATTTATATAAATCACCGGTGGACTCATATGTATTTATGCGTATCGGCGATCAACCTGCCGCCATTTTTGTTTTTGGAGACACCATTCGCAGGGGCACCAGGGCGACCATTGAAAAATTGCAGCAACGCGGCTTAAAAACTCAGCTGGTTTCCGGTGATGGCCATCAAACGACTCTTGCCATTGCAGAAGCTGTCGGCATCCAAGAGGCCTTTGGCGGGCAAATGCCTGATGATAAAGTTAGCGCCGTTAAAACTTTGCAGAAACAAAACCACTTTGTCGCCATGGTCGGCGATGGCATCAATGACGCCCCTGCTCTGGTTCAGGCCGATCTTTCACTGGCGATCCATTCCGGGGCGCACCTGGGGGAAGAGATGGCAGCCGTCACCCTGATGCGGGCGGAGCCCGAACAGGTCACCGACTTTTTGACCTTTGCCGGTGAGGTCAATCAAAAAATCCACCAGAACCTGATCTTTACCTTCGCATACAACACCATCAGCATCCCGATTGCCATGAGCGGACTGCTCAATCCGCTGGTTGCGGTTTGCGCCATGCTTCTCAGCAGCATCAGCGTTATCGGCAATACGCTGATGCTGGTGCGCAGACACTCTGCTCAAGGTTCCGAGGTTCAGCGCTCAGCGTTCAGAGTTTAGAGCCGGTGTTTGCTGGCCA
>JASFGN010000073.1:0-8906 GCA_050123735.1 Desulfobacterales bacterium
TCTACCATAACTGGTATCATCGCGATGTGCCCAGCGCTAAAATTCGGCTAACCCTCAAGCCGCCCCGATGGTCAACATACAGCAGCATCGAACTCAACAAAACCGATATTGGACCCTGGCGGGTCGAAATAACCGATGAAAGCGAAAATGTCCTGGAAGTTCTAAGATTCAGTGTTACGGAATGATCACAATGGAAAACCTTCTTTTATTCATATCCACCATTCGCTGGCAGGATGTTGTTGATATCAGTGTAAACAGCTATATTCTTTTCCGCTTTTACGTTCTTTTCAGAGGTACCAATGTTTTCCGGGTCCTCATCGGAATGACCGTTTTGTGGTTTCTGCAACGCATCGCCGTTTCCTTGGGGCTTATCGTCACCAGCTGGGTCGTGCAGGGCATTGTGGCGGTCGGGGCTATTATTATCATAGTGGTGTTCCGCAATGAAATTCGCCGGGTATTGCAGGCCAAAAATTTAAAGTCCATTCTCTGGGGGCTGTCTTACAAGACGGCCACGATACCGACCGAAATTATTGCCGAAACCGTATTTCAGATGGCCGATCGCAAATGCGGCGCCCTGATCGTTTTTCCGGGCAAGGAGGATCTGAGCGGCGTGGTGCAGGGCGGTACGCCCTGGAAAGGCCTGATCACCAAAGAAATGATTGCCAGTATCTTTTGGCCTGATAATCCGGTGCACGATGGTGCCGCCATTGTTCAGGGAGATCAGATAACGGTTGTGGGTGCAATCCTGCCGTTATCCGAGCGTGAGGACATGCCCTCCCATTATGGCACCCGGCATCGCGCAGCACTGGGACTGGCCGAAGCATCCGATGCCCTGGTCATTGTCGTCTCGGAGGAAAGAGGTGATGTGCTGGTTGCCAAGGGCAGCCGACTGCGCGAAATCAAGCAGAAACAGAGGCTGGAAAAAAACATACAGGAACACTTGGGCACCGCTGCCGTTGATAAGGGGGCCGCTCGAAAAGAAGGTCTTGAAATCGCATCTGCCGCCATGCTGTCCATCCTGTTTATCACCGGCATCTGGTTTAGTGTTTCCAGGGGGCAGGATACGCTGGTATCTTTGGATATCCCGGTAGATTATGTCAATCGTGCAGCCGGCACCGAAATCATTGATACGTCGGTAAAATCCGTCAGTCTGGTGCTAAGCGGTTCTGGTGCTCTGGTTAAATCCATCACACCGGATCAGGTCGGCGTCCGGTTGGATTTAAGTAAAACCAGCGTTGGACGCAACGCATTTACAATTACTTCTGATAACATTTCGCTACCGCCCGGGATTGTGTTGCGTGAAGTAACACCCTCGGAGGTCGAAGTTTTAATCGATGAGACCATCCAAAAAGAATTGCCGGTCCAGATCGATTGGGTCGGCAAACTTACCGAAAATCTCATTTTGGTGGATGCGATAACCGATCCGAGCACGGTTAAGATCACCGGTAGCAAACGCATCCTTGAACAAATCAAGACAATCTACACCGAAAAAGTGCTGCTCGATGAATTAAGCGGTAGAGGCGAATTATCGGCCAAGCTGGTTTTGAGTCCGGCATCTCTGAAAGTGGCTTCCGGCTTCAAGGATGAGGTTACGATTCAATATGTGATTCGAGAAAGAGACTAGGTTAATTGCAGATCGCAGATTGCGGATTTTAAAAAGTCAGGTCCTGATTGATGAGGGTTCCAGCTTTGATGACGGCCGCAGTGTTTTGCGTATTTTTAATTGACACCCCGCCCTGAATGATTACTCCGCTTTCAAAATAGACATCGCCTACTATACTGAGAGATTCACAATCCACTAGAGAGGGCAGCCCTTTCTTATAGCGTTGCTCGAGAAGATCTATTTTCCCGTAAAATTTCGGGTCCAGTTTTATCTTGACGGTTTGCGGTTTGCCGGCCGAGCTGCGCGCCGGATTTAGGCTCAGTTGATAATTATTTTCGAGGACATAGCAATCTGAACGCAGCGCCAACAGATCATTGCAGGATTTGACCGGGAAAAATCGGGATCGGGGTACCCGCACGGCGGTGGCACCATCAAAAAGGGAAACGGCGGCGCCCATGGCTGTTTCAACCTGATATACAGCCGGGCTGTTTTCATTTCTGGGATCCACTGTTTTGGGATTAAGGATCATGGGCAGGTGCAGGGTATGTTCTTTTTCAAATAACGCCGTTAAAGCTTCCAGGTTAATCCAGATGTTATTGGTATTGAAAAAACGGTAACGGGTAATATCCTGAAAGGCATGTATTTCATCTTTTGGACATTGGGCGGCCTCACGCAAAATCAGACGACCGTTGTGGTGCCTGGCCAGATGACCGCCTTTGATATCCGCAGGCGTTTTTTCAGCGACCTCCATCATGAACGGAAATTGGTGTTCGGCAAAATAACCCAGCAGCCCTGAGTCCATCTGAGCGCCGAGATTATCCAGGTTGTGGATAAAGGCATACCGAATCCCTTCTCTTAGCAGGCTGGCCAGCATGCCGGAAGTATAAAGCGCGGTATATACATCACCGTGTCCGGGCGGATTCCATTCCAATTGCGGATGGTCCGGCCATGTGGCCGGTTGCAGATCTGTCTGCTGGATCTTAGGAAACTTATGCTGGATAAATTGAAGCGGTGCCCGTGGAGGATTAATTTGGGCTAAGGCCTCGCAGGTTGCAGCATGGGTATTAAAACTATTCATTAATGCCAGCTGAACCCCGTTGTGATCAGCCTGCAGTAAAATGATTTCAAGGAAATTTTTTCCGTTTTTGGCTTCTATCAGAGACTTGGGCCCGGTTAGCCCCATGGTTGTTCCCAGTCCGCCATTCAAAACAATTCTGACACAATGCTGCAAGGCGCGCCGGCCGTCGGCAGCGTATTTTTTTAAACGGTCAAAATCCTTAATATCCTGAAGATTTACGGGTTGAATCTCGCGATCGTAGAGCAGGCCGGTTTCGCCGCTGAGCACCTGATTGTAGTAATAGGCAAACGTATCGATAACCAGCGGCTGTAATCCTTCGTTTTTCATTTTGGCGACAAAGGCGGGCAGGTGGCTTTCAGCTGCTAACTTAGGCATTTAGTCTCCATATTAAAAGGATTCAACGTTCAATTGCAGAACCCTTGAACCCTGAACCGCTGAACCTATGTAACCGGAACGATCCACCCCAGCGGGTCTTCGGCCTTGCCATATTGAATGTCGGTGATGGCATTGTAGTATTTGAGGGCTACCGGGCCGACCTCGCCGCCGGAAATCGTAATCACCTGGTCACCGTATTTGATTTCGCCTACCGGTGAAATGACGGCTGCGGTCCCGGAGCCGAAAACTTCCTGCAGTTTTCCGTCAGCGTGCGCCTGCATCAATTCGTCGATACTGATTTTTTTCTCCGATATTTTATCGTTCCAGTGTTTGGCCAACCGGATCACGGAATCCCGGGTGATTCCCGGCAGGATGCTGCCGTTTAATTCGGGAGTGACGATTTCATCGTCGATTACAAAAAAGATGTTCATCGAACCGACTTCTTCCAGATATTTTTGCTCAACCCCATCCAGCCACAGTACCTGCGAGTACCCTTCTTTATGGGCTTTTTCGCCGGCCAGGATACTGGCGGCATAATTGCCGGGCGTTTTGGCTTCACCCACCCCGCCACGCACAGCCCGGACGTATTCATGGGTGACCTGAATTTTGACGGGGTTAAAACCCTCCGGATAGTAAGCGCCCACCGGCGATAGAATGATGAAAAAACGATAGGTATGTGAAGCGCGAACGCCCAGATAGGGATCCATGGCAATCAGGGTCGGCCGGATGTAAAGGGATGTTTCCGGCGCACCCGGAACCCAGTCCTTTTCCATTGTGAGCAGCTGTTTGAGGGCATCGAGAGCAAAGTTCTCGTCGAGTTCAGGCATACACAGCCGCCGGCAGGACCGGTTCAAGCGCTTAAAATTTTCCTGGGGTCTGAAAAGCTGGATGCTGCCGGATTCTGTTCGGTAGGCTTTAAGCCCTTCGAACGCGCCCTGGGCGTAGTGCAGAAACATGGTGGATGGATCCAATGCCATGGGGCCATAGGGTGCGATACGAGCTGAATGCCAGCCCTTATCCGGTTCGTAATCCATGATAAACATATGGTCGGTGAACAGGGTTCCGAACCCCAGTTTGGATTCATCCGGCTTTTCTTTTAGTTGTGCAGATGCTGTCACGGTGACTTCCATGGAATCCTCCTCGGTGATTCAAAAATTTATTCGACATGTCCTGAGCGTTATCTTCTTTATTTAATCGATATAGTATATTCAGGTGATAAATCAAGAAATAAGTTCTTTTCATCACTCAAAGGGGTTCAAAGGTTCTGGGTTTCTGGCTTCTGATTCTTGAATTAAGCTCTGAACCCCGAACCTTTGAACCTGGTGATTGACATCAGGCGCCGCCTCGGATATAAGCGAACTTTTGGATCTCAAAGCAGGCGCTTGGCATCATTGCGTTGAGGAAAGGAATTTACATGAGTGACACACACCGAATGGCCAATGTCGACCCGGTTCGGCTTGGCCCTGAAAGTCAGTTTAAATTCAAATGCCACCCGGGCGTGGAATGTTTCACCGAATGCTGCCGGGATATTAATATCATCCTGACGCCCTATGACATTATCCAGTTAAAAAACAAGCTGGAGCTGACATCCGACGAATTTCTGGCCATTTATACCGAGCCGCAAATGCTTGAAAAAACCGGATTGCCGGTTATTACGCTTAAGTTCCTGGACGACGAAAAAACAGATTCCGACAGCAAGTTGTGCCCCTTTGTCAGAGAAAACGGCTGCCTGGTGTATGACAATCGGCCAACCACCTGCCGTTATTACCCCCTGGGGGTGGCGTCGCTGAGCCACAAAGAAGATGCCGACGGAGATGAATTTTATTTTTTCGTGCACGAACCGCATTGCCTGGGCTTCAAAGAAGAAGAGCTCTGGACGGTCAAAGAATTTCGCAAAGACCAGGGAGTTGATATTCACGATGAAATCAATGCGGACTGGACCGATTTGCTGGTGCGCAAGCGATCCTTCCCGCCCAATATGCAGCTGACCGAACAGACGAAGAATATGTTTTTTCTGGTGAGTTATAACATCGATAAATTCAGGGAATTTGTTTTTGAAAGTTCGTTCCTGGATCGCTATGCGGTTGAAGAATCCGTACTTAAGCGGATCAAAAATGACGAAATCGAGCTGCTCAAGTTCGGCTTGACCTGGCTTAAATGGCTGCTGTTCAAGGAAGGCGATTTTAAGCTGAAGCCCGGCACTGGCGAATCGGAACAATAAGCAGCCTACAGAAACGATAGGCGCTTAAATAAAGTACTACCGCTATTTGAGTTTTGCGTGAAAATAAAAAGGACAGTCCATGACCGGTGTGACACGGCGCTGGCGAGCTGAATTCAGGTGGCTGCAACTCGGGTATGGGATGCAATTGCAGAAACGATTTCGTCCCAGAGTGCCGGAAAGCTCAATCCGTGACCCAATTGCTCGATCAAAACAAGTTCGGCGTCGGGTATTGCATCGGCAGTGGCGCGACCGTGATCCGGCGGTACCAGCGAGTCACTTGTGCCATGGATGACCAATGTCGGTGCGGTTACCTGAGCAAGTTTCTCCTCGCGATTTCCCGAAGCCATGATGGCAGCCATCTGACGGGCAAATCCCATCAGGTAAAAGGATCGATCATAAGCCTGTCCGGCGACGGCGTCGGACAGCTTTGCATCGAATGCTTGCGATTCGCCGGCAAACGCCCGATAAACCCCGGTCAGATAGCGGACGTAAGCACCGCGCTCGACGGGCGGCATGGATAACATCGCCTGCGTGGCTTCGGGTGTCGGCCCGGGCAGACCGGGCCTGCCGGTAGTGGACATCATCGAGATCAGGCTGACGACCCGGTCCGGATATTCAACCGCCATGAGTTGGGCAATCATGCCTCCCATTGAAAGACCGCAGACATGTGCACGGTCCAGACCGAGTATGGCGAGCAATCCCACCGCATCGGCGGCCATGTCCGACAGACTGTAAGGTGCTTCAACCGGTTTACCCGCCCGCGCATCGGCCATCAGCGCTTCAACATCCGGCACACCACCGGATTCAATTTTGGACGAAAGCCCGCAATCGCGGTTGTCGAAGCGAATAACGAAATGACCGGCTGCTACCAGACGCCTGCAGAACTCATCCGGCCAAGTCACCATCTGGCTGGTCAGCCCGGCGATCAGCAGCAAGGGTCTGTCGTTCTCTGAACCGATGGTTTCATATGCGATGGTGATGTCATTGACTTCAGCTTCCGGCACTGCTGCACCTCATTAAAGACAGTTTTCGTTTAAATTCTGCGGGCCAACAAATTATGTCTTCCGATCGATTTTAGCCGGTTCAGCGCTATAACGCTGATCAATATCACTAGACCGCCAACCCAAAAGCGCCATGGAGCAGGATCTTCCAACAACAGGATGCCCGCTGCGGCCGTAAAGATAACTTCACTGGACATAAACACCCCGCCTTCCCAGGCGCGGCAATAGAAAAAACCCTGGTTCATCAACAGCTGGGCCGTCACCGAAACAAGGATGATGCCCAGGATCATGGCCCATTCCATGGGTGTGGAAGGCAGTACCGGGTGTTTGGCAAACATCGGTGCGGTAACCAGTACACCCATGGTGCAGAAGTAAAGATAGATGATCACCGGCCCGTTTTTTTCCCGCAAGGACCGTATCAGGGTAACGGTCAGCCCGGCAAACGCCGCTCCGACCAAAGCGATTACCTGACCAAAGACCCCTCCCGCAAGCTGAAAATCAAAAAGAATTCCAACGCCGGCCAGGACCGCGGCGATACATACAATCTCAAGCATTGCGATGCGCTCTTTGTAAATGATGAATGAGAAAACGGCTGCAAAGGCAGGATAAGAATAAAAAATAACCAGCGCCGTGGAGACAGGCAGCAGCCGGATGGCTGTCACAATACAGAGAAACGCGGTGCATCCCGTGCAGCCCCGGATGATGAGAAGGCGGATGTTGTGCCCTTTATACGGATTATGGTGCCGCCCGAAAAGCGCAATCAGCACTGCCGCACCGCCCAAAAATCTATAAAAACCGATACTCCACACTGTATACTGAGGCCCGAGCAGCTTCAACAACAGGTTGAGTAAAGTGAATGACAGCGCAGCAGATAACATAAAAAGCGGACCGATCACAGCCGAATCCAGCTGCACGCGGCGCGTTGGCTTTGCCGAACTAACCATTTCGATCCTTTCCAAGAGAAACCGCCGACCCCATCGACAGCCGCGGAAAAACGTAAAGAACGGTCAACGCTTGAATCGTGAATGCGCATTGATTTTTATCATCTGTTATCGCGTGCCAACATGAAGACAAAAGCCGGCTTCAGTTCAAACCGGCTTTTTTTCATCAGCCCTCATGAAAGATTCGACGATTTAACGAAAATCAATAACTTTCGTAGGCCAATCCCTCCCAGTATTTCTCATTTTCCAGGCGCTTGCTGATATCCACCTTAAAAAAGTCGGCCACCGGTTGCAAAATTTCAGGTGCGCTTGTCTGTACTTTGCGCGCGGCGTCCAATACGGTTTGTAAGGCGTTTGGCGTCAATTTGCCCAGCGGCTGCCGGCACATTCCCGACGGCATCCCCAGAATGGACATCAGCGCTTTGTATGCCAGCGGGTTTCTGGCCCGGAAAGAGACCTCGCCATAGGGAGTCTGCTCGGTCGTTTTGACGGTTACCAGATTGAAAAGCGGCTGAAGCTTCTGCATCAAAGACTTGGCTTCAGACGCTTTGTTTTCGTTAATCAACCGGACCATTTGTGTAACCGCTCTGGGCGCCACATTGGAAGCGACCGAGATCACCCCGGCGCCTTTGATCTGCGGGTCGGTCATCATTTCATAGGTGATGCCGTCATCGCCGGATAAAATCATAAAATCGGGCCCGCAGCATTCACGGGTGCGCTTCATGTTATCGAGGCTGCCGGTGGCTTCCTTGACTGTCCGGACGTTGGGGTATTCTTTGTACAACAGGGCCAGATCCGGTGGATATAATTGGGTGCCCGTGCGGCCCGGAATGACGTAAGGGATAATATCCAGATCCCTATATTTCGCTGCAATCGGAGCAATGTATTCTTTGCGAATTTCAAGAGAACTGGGCCCGTTATAATAGGGCTCTACCAGCAAGACGGCATCGACCCCGACGTCAACCGCATGCTGGGTTGCCGCCAGGGACTCGGCCGTGTTGTTGCTGCCGGTTCCGGCAATGCACAGGCATTTGTCTTTGGTCTTTTTAGCGATCGTTTCGGTGACTTCATTATGTTCATCCCAGCTAAGAACCGGGCTTTCCCCGGTGGTCCCAACCGCCAGAATGCCGGTAATGCCGTTTTGAATCTGGAAATCAGCCAGTTTTTCCAGGCCGTCGTAGTCAACAGCATTATCGATAAACGGTGTGATGATTGCGGTATAGCATCCTGCTTTCATGATGGCCCCCCTATGGTCGACATGTCTTGTTTTATCCCTGTAAAGTCTTAATGTTAAGGGTATTTAAACGGTAGTTAAAAGCAAAATTGATGTCAAGCAAAAAGATGGGTGGCGGGATGAGCACTTGAAAAACGCCCCTGTTTCCTGTACAAGTCCTTACATTGTTTTGAGCGTCTGAATTTGATCGCCACATTATACCGCTTGTCATAAATACGTTTTGAACAAAAGGATGGCGGTATAAGCGCTTGTAGCAAAAAAACCCTCCGCAAACGGAACGTTTTTTGACAACCGCTATAAAACTTGACCGAAGGAACCCATGCCATGACCAAAGCGAAAAACGCCGAAGAATTTATCGCCCAGCAACGCCAGGCCATTGCTCAAAATCCGGAGTGCGGTAATTCCCACTACAACCTGGGTGTCGCCCTGATAGGCCAGAGAAAATACGATGAA
>JASFGN010000074.1:0-8899 GCA_050123735.1 Desulfobacterales bacterium
ACCTTTAAATTGCGATCCGGTCGGACACTCATCCCACCGATAATGACGTCAAATTTGCCGGTGAGCAGCGCCGGAATAATTCCAGCCCATTTGGTTGGAACGAATTCGATCTTGACCCCCATATCAGCAGCCAGCTGACGGGCGACATCGATTTCAAAACCAATGAGTTTGCCGGTCTTGTCCTTCATGGCCCAAGGCACAAAGGTGGACATGCCCACCCGCAGCGTTCCGCGTTTGATGACCTGCTCGACTGTACTTTCCTGTACCAGCTGTTGTTGGAGCTCTCCGGCGGAAGATAGGCAGGCAAGGCCCATGATGATAGACAGGATTATAGTGATTGCCAGCAACCAGTTTTGTTTTTGCATGGACGACCTCCCTTTTAAAAGTGGATAAATTGTCAATTGAATATGAAATACAGCGTGACATCGAAAAAGTTAAAACAATGTTTCTAATAGGCTTCCAGCTTTAATCGCTTTTCCATATAAGAAACAGCAGCCGACAACAGCATCGTAATGGACAAGTAGATCGCAGCAACAGTGAACCAGATTTCAAAGACCAGAAAGGTTTCAGCAATAATTGTCTGTCCGCGCATGGTTAAATCATAAATGGCAATGGTGCTGACCAGAGCGGAATCTTTGATCAGAGAAATTGCCTGGCTGGTCAAAGGCGGCAAAATTCGTCTCAGCGCCTGGGGCAAAATAATAAAACGGTACGCCTGGTAGGTATTGAGACCGATGCTGAAAGCGGCTTCCCACTGCCCGCGCTGAATGGAGACAATCCCGGCCCGAAATATCTCGGATGCATAGGCGCCCTCAAAAAGGCTTAACGCCAGCACGGCTGATGTAAATCCACTGATATCCAATACCGGTCCCAGGACAAAGTATATAAAAAATAGTTGAACCAGCAGAGGGGTGTTGCGAATAATTTCAAGATACGCCCGGGCAATGCTTCGGGCCAGAAACGAACGCGAAAGCCGCATCAAGGCGCTGGATAATCCAAAAACAAAGGCCAGCAACAGGCTGATGGCCGTAATGCGGATCGTTATTTGCAAGCCCTGAATCAATGGTCCGGCTGCGGCCTGACCGTCAATCGTTGCCACAATATATTGAGGCACCCGGTACCATTGCCAGTTATATCCCAATTGCCGAGTACCATTTGAGATCAACCAGCCAAGGGCTGCCATAACGATTAAGAATTTGAAGACATCTACCAGGACCCGACGTTTTGAGCCGGGCATCGCTGCTGGGGGAGATGTCTTTTTTAACGGTGTCATGACCAGAATTAAAAAAAGAGATAAAGATAATTCAGTTTGTCAAGCTTTGCAAAGGTGCCGGGATGAGGCCGCCGCGCCGAACAAATGGATTCGGATTGCTGCCATTGTTTACCGCAATAATGGTGGACTGGCCCAGTAGACCTCCAAAATAAGCGCTGTCTCCGGCTTTTTTCCCGGGAACCGGTATAAGACGCGTCGCTGTGGTTTTGTTGTTGATAACACCGATTGCCATTTCATCGGCCATAATGGCGGCAATCGTTTCTGCGGTCGTATCACCCGGCAGGGCAATCATATCCAGCCCGACAGAGCACACAGCCGTAATAGCTTCCAGTTTATCGAGCCCGATATAACCCTTGCGAGCCGCTTCTGAGATATTGAGATCTTCGCTCACCGGGATAAAGGCACCACTCAACCCGCCCACCCGTGAACTGGCGAATGCACCGCCTTTTTTGACGGCATCGTTGATAAGCGCTAAAGCTGCCGTCGTTCCGGGCACACCGATACTTAACAGACCCAAACTCTGAAAAATTTCACCGACACTGTCGCCGACGTTGGGAGTCGGAGCGAGCGACAGATCAACAACACCGAATTGAATATTCAGGTAATCGGCAACCTCCCGGCCGATGAGTTCACCCACCCGGGTGACTTTGTAGGCCGTTTTTTTAATTAATTCTGAGAGCTGTCCAAGATCCAGTTGGTCATCGGTTTCAAGGGCGCGTTCAACGGCCTTCTTTACGACTCCCGGTCCACTGACCCCGACGTTGATGACTGCATCGGCTTCACCAATCCCCAGATAGGCACCGGCCATAAACGGAATGTCTTGAGGAATATTGGCGAACACGCAAAGCTTGGCACAGGCGATACCATCACTGTCAGCGGTCAGTTGTGCAGCCTGCTTGATGGCTTGGCCCATCTGCAAAACCGCATCCATGTTGATGCCGGCTTTAGTTGAGGCCACATTAACCGAAGCACAGACGCGTTGGGTCTCAGCCAAAGCATGGGGAATGGCCTCAAGCAAAGCCATATCGCCGCGGGCGATTCCTTTTTCAACCAGAGCGCTGAATCCGCCGATAAAATCGACATCGACTGCCTCAGCCGCCTCGTCCAATACCCTCGCCACCGCGATCATTTGAGAAGACGACATGGCAGCACCGACCACAGCAATGGGGCTGACAGCTATTCTTTTGTTGACAACGGGAATGCCGTATTTTTGTCCGATATAATCGCAGGCACTGACCAAATTGGCGGCATAATGGTTAATACGCGTGCGGATCTTATGCGTCAGGTTTTCCAGATTTTGGCTGGCACAATCCAGCAGATTAATACCCAGGGTTACGGTGCGCACATCCAGGTGCTCATTTTTAAGCATCTCGAGCGTGGAAAGAATTTCTCTTTGTGTCAGCATTTTTTTCTATTCCTTATCAGAGGACAGATGACAGAGTACTTCAGAAAACAGAGGACAGAAAACAGAGGACTGATGGGGATTTCATCCGCCAGTCCATACCATCTGTTTTCCAGCCTCTGACCTCTGTTTTCTGTAACTTTTATACGCGGTGGATGGCCTCAAATATATTGCGATGTTGAATATCAATGTCCAGTGCCAATTCCTGAGCGCGTTTTTTTAATTCTTGGTAAAGCGCTTGCTGATCGGTTTGAGGTGGCACATCAACCTCGTAAATCATGATATTATCACCCGGGTCGTCTCCGCCCTTGAAAACCGCCTGCAGATTGGTGATGTTACCCTCAAATCGAGCAATCACTTCACTGATACCGGCCACCAGTCCCTTACGATCCGGCCCTTTGGTTGTTACGATATAAGCCTCGCTAAGTGGCGGCGAAACCGGTGTGGTTGTGGCTTCAAACAAGGTGATATGGACCTTGAGACCCAGCGGCGCCAGCGCAGCAGCTAAATTCTGGTGTAAAGATTCAACCGGAAGATCAGTCGGCATTGTAATGATGAAAATACCGGCGAACACGAATTGAAGCGTTGTTTGACTCACATTTTCAATATTGCAATCCTGCTCGAATAGAATCTTGGAGACAGCAGCGACGATACCGGGCCTGTCCTGTCCTAAAATTGCGATAATTGCTTTATCCATGAGGGTCGCTCGCCGAATGTTACGCCGGTTGGCGGTTGGGGGTGAAAAGAACGCTCGTTTGCCCTGTCATCATTATCAAACAAAAGACCTCGGTCAACCGAAGCAAATGTCAGAAGGTTTTCCAAAATCTCAGCCGGCACGCAGCAACCATTTGGCCGTCCATAAACAATGTCGATTCTTGCGGCAATCATGCGGGGCTGACGATGGCATTAATTTGATTCATGATATATTGCCCCAGTGCCTGTGCTTTGGCCGTTGATATGCTCTGTATACCGGTAGCCAAACTTTCAATATCGGCTTCGCTGATATCCGTCATTTTGTTAACCAGAAAACGATCGACCTCTCCATCGTCGAGCAGAAAGCCACACGCGCCGACTGCACCGACAAACTCCTCGCCCGCGAAAATTGGCACGACCAATTTGAGCAACCCCGCGTCACATTCCTCGATAACCGTCTGTTTTGAGCGCATTGCCATGGTGGCGATATTCATATGCGCCGGGGCGCAAATAAAGCTCTGGCCTTTATCGGTCGCTTTGATGGCCGGACATAATTGATTGGCCCAGTTTTTCAATTCTGAAATTCGATACCCTTTGGTATCAAAAACATTGACATCCAATCCGGACTTTTGATGGATATCTTTTTCAAGTTCAATCCAACATTCAAGCGGTGCCAGATCTGTTAATTGCATCAATTGCCCCCCCTATGCAGAAACAGTGTCTGCAGAGCCATAATTCAACCGATCATTTAAGCCGACATGCATGTCTTTCAGGCCGCCGGACGTCAGACGTGAAAGGGGCATATATATCAAAATCGATGGTTTTTGCAAGATGCTTAGTCGGAAAGCTCACCAAATCCATCAGGCGTAATGGATCCAAAAGAAAATGGTCCTGCAACATCTTCATTGACAGCAGTTTGCTTTTCAAGCGGTAATTTCTTCTTGGTCCAGATCAAATATAACTGAAATGGATTCATCTGGTTTTTGGCGCAATAGCCAGCCAGCATAATTTTATTTTCGGTTTTGCATGCTATGATTTGAGACATCAAAATCTGCTTATCATGAATTTTATTTTACCCCATAAAATAATACGTCTGTCAAGCATTGCCGCACAGAAACAATCGTTTTTGCAGATCTTAAGATGCGCATCTTCTGATAGTGTTTATGGGTTGTACCCATATTGTCGACTGTATTTCTTCGCTGTCATAAAAGCGATTTTATTGCTCAAAATCTTTTTATCTTTCTATGTTTATTCCTTGACAAAATAGTATTCCGCAGATAAACTTCTAAAAATTAATTTAACTACTAGCAAAAACAATCTAGAGAGTATATTCGGTAAGGGTTGTTTTTCTTAATTTTTGTGTTAAAATATGCAATATTCGGATCGTAGAAGTAAAACATCAGATCAATTATTATAAGGAGGATGGATATTATGGCCATTTTAAAAAAAGATTTGCAAGCCGTAAAAAAAAGCATCAAAGTTCTTGAAAAGAAGTTAGAAAAATTATTGCAGGATTATGAAAAACCGCAACGACCAAAAGCAGCTCGGAAAGTAAAGCGCAGAACCGCAAAAGCCAAAAGCAAACCCAGAGCGGTTGCCAGTAAAACAAAGGGGCGCAGAAGATCGCCGCAGATGACGGCAACAGAACAAATTCTAAAGATTGTCAGAAGATCCAGAAAAGGTGTGGATGTTCCCACGTTAAAAGCGAAAACGGGATTTCAGGATAAAAAAGTTAGAAATATCATTTTTAGAGCTTCAAAAGAAGGAAAAATCAAAAAGATCGGCAGAGGAATTTACGTGGGCGCAAAATAAAAACAACATCTTATTTGGATACAACTTTTTAGAAGAAGCAGTTTAAAGGAGCATAGCCTTTGAGCTGCTTCTTCTAATTCGTGCCTTGCTCATTCGATCAGAAAGGCGGGCGCATTTCATTGCCACTGCTTATTTCGTTAAGATAAGACAAGCAATTGATCAAATCGGGTGATAAATGAGCACCTATCAGCAGGAACAGCTAGAAGCAGTGGAGATGGTCCGCAGCCATCTTCACTCCATGCCGGCATCTGACCGACGGTTGCTGACGGACCTGACGGTTGAATACCGGGCCTATCGTCAAGAGGTCAATGCCTTTTTAAAGTCATATCTGGCAGGCGTTTGCACTCAAAAGTGCTACCAGAGCCGACTCAGTGCTTGTTGTTCAAGAGAGGGGATTATTACCTTTTTTGCAGATGTGGTGATCAACACGCTGGTTTCAAGCACCGAACAAATCCGTGCGCTCATCCATGCCCTGCAAATGCCCAACAGGGGATATAAATGCATTTATCTCGGGCCTGACGGTTGCCGCTGGCAGCTCAAACCAATCGTCTGTGAACTGTTCATTTGTGAACCGGCGCAACAGCAGGTATTTGATCCTGCACCCGAAATCCGGAAAGAGTGGGAAGCATTAAAGCTTAAGAAAAAACATTTTACCTGGCCGGATAAGCCGGTAATTTTTGATTCCATTGAAACGCTTTTTATCAAAGCAGGCTATTCTTCTCCATTGATGTATATGCACAACAGCCCGGGGTTGTTACGGGTGAAACAGCGCGCCGGATTGAAGCACCCGGAAACCATCCAGAAAATTCGATAGCGACCAAGGATTGCTGCGGAAAATAACTGCAAAAAAAAGGCATCTCGACGCTGTGCCTCGAGATGCCTGTAAATGGGGTCCAGATTTAATCTGATTGTTTTTCTACATTTTTTGCAGCCGGTCCTCGCTCGCCCACTTCAATCTCAAATGTAACCCGATCGCCTTCAGAGAGTGTGCGAAACCCGGACATATTGATCGCTGAATGGTGCACAAATATATCCTCACCGTCTTCTTGCTCGATAAAGCCATATCCTTTCCGATTACTAAACCATTTTACAACTCCGTTCGGCAAAACGTAATCCTCCTCTCTATTCTTTGTGATGATGGTTTCAAGCGCCTGTTGTGTTTAGAGCCGAAATTTTAAAACAAATGGTTATTTAAGGTCAAGAAAAAATGCATACCGGATTCTGGCAAATGCTTGTTGCGTTTTGTCAGCCAAAAATAAGTCCTGTGCGCTTAAAATATCCCTTTGATGTAATAAAAGAGAACGACTGCCGTGAAAGCCAGCTTCAGCCCGACGACCATCACATTTCCAATCAGGATGCCCCAGCCGGCACGCAACGCATTGCGACTTGATTTTCCGGCTGCCAGCTCACCCGCCAGAGCTCCAATAAAGGCGCCCACAATCATGCCCCAGGGCGGGATAAAAAATATGCCGATAATCATACCAATGGCCGATCCCCAGAGGCCGCGTTTGGAGGCACCATATCTTTTTGCGCCCAGTGCAGGGGCGACGTATTCCAACAGCATTAATAAGACTGTAACGACGCCCATAACAAGCAAAAAGGTCTGGCTGAAGATTTGCCAATTGTTTATCCAGGATAGAAGCATTAGAGCGCAGAAACTCAAAAGCGGTCCCGGCAGGATTGGAAGGATACAGCCGACCATGCCCGCAAGCGCTAAAATGAATCCGATAATAATCAATAAAACAGTCAAAAAGTCTGCCTACCGTGTCGTCTGTTATGCAACTCATTTAGCAGCAAACTGCTGTACCGGTTCCGGACCTGCCAGTAACACCTGCACAAGGGAATTGTCAAGATAACGAAGCGCAGGCAAGAAAGGGCGACTTTTGGGCCTTTGGGGTTGCAGTCACCTGGCAGGTATGCTGTAATCTGCGCGGCGGCCCCGTTTGGATATATCAGCGTTTCCAACGGGCACCCAACCGTGTTTCGATTGAACTGCATCAGAAAGGCGAACCCCATGGAAATAACAAACACCGTTTTAGATCGGATGAACAGCAATTCGCTTTACCAGACGCTGGGGATTGTGATTGAGGCAGCTGCCGCCGGCAAATCGCGATCGCGTCTAAAACCGAAACCGGCTGTCTGCTGGCCTTTTCCGGAACAACCCCATGGCGGTATTTTGTTTACACTCATGGATACCACCATGGCATGGGCCGTATGGTCACTGCTGGATGATGGTTTCAATTGCACCACGATCAACATCGATATCCATTATGTGAAACCCGCTCAAAGCGATGTGTTTTTGTGCTCTGCCTGGTGTACCCACAAAACCGGACGTTCCAGCTTTGTGCGCGCTGATATCCATAATTCCGAAGGTGGACTTTTGGCCATGGGGCAGGGCACCTTCAGGATCATACCCGTAGACCTGTTGAAATAAAGCGACATTCTCAACCACCCTCCCACGGCAGGCTCGCTTCGGGCCGCTGGCGAATCCCAATATCAATAATGCTAGCATTATATATTTAAACAATTAATCAAATAATAATTATTTTTTTCTTGATTTCTATTTTAATGTATTATAAGTTTTATTTCATGGGTAAGAAGAAGACCTTTTCAACGCGGATCGATCAGGAAATTCTCAAGGCGCTCAAACACCTTGCCGTCGATCTGGATAAGTCATTGGGCGCTTTGCTCGAAGAAGCGATCAAAGATCTTCTCAGGAAGTATCGGACCACATAAAAGCAGGGCCAACAGCATTTGGGCGTACTCGCAGGCTGCCATCGTGAGATACGCTGCCGAGAGAGGCCCAAAAAAACGCGCTAAAGCCAGTGGAAAGGAGCGGTCCATCAAAAGGGGGTGACGTAAGCAGGCGAATCAACAGATTTTAAATCTTCTAACCGAAGGAGAAATTAAAATGGCCGCACCCAAAAAAAACCCTTTGTTAAAAGACGAGGAAACCGTTGTTCGTCGAATCAATTTGAGAGAACCCCTGACGGTTAATTGCGTCTGCCCAAAATGCGGCAGCAATCATCGAATGAAGCTGATTTGGACCGGACGGGGCAAACCCAAAAAGTTTTGTCCACCCTGTAAAATTTTTGTTTCCTCCATCGAGCAAGTTGATCTATGCGCCATGCCGACTCTGGTGGATAGCCGCGCCGACTGAATATGATAGGGGCTATTGCCGGAGATATGATCGGGTCGGTTTTCGAGCACAACCCGATTAAATCAACCGCATTCCGACTCTTTTCAAAAGCATCCCGCTCCGGGATCAAAGAATTTTGAAGATGCAATCCGCCGGGCTGTTTCGCTGGGAGGGGACAGCGATACCATGGCCTGTATCGCCGGCGGTATTGCCCAGGCCTATTATGATCAGATTCCCGCCGATATCATCCTCCAGGTTCACCAGCGACTGCCTGAAGCTTTTTACACATCATCGACCCATTTAATTCAACCTGCGCCATCGCCTTGCAGGGCATTACGCACTCAAGACCGGGCAGCCGCTTGGTTTTTGCATTTATCCGCTTAGGATTTTATCCGCGGGGATGAAATTTGCGATGCAGTTGTTTAAGATGATCACGGGTGACATGTGTATAGATTTGGGTGGTTGATATGTCGACATGCCCCAGCATGACCTGCACTGCCCGCAAATCGGCGCCGCCTTCGAGCAGATGGCTGGCGAAAGAGTGTCGCAGACTGTGGGGCGTAATGTTTTTGTGAAGACC
>JASFGN010000075.1:0-8892 GCA_050123735.1 Desulfobacterales bacterium
GCTGGCCCCCAGAGCCGTCCAGAAATTGTTTTCCATTTGAATTTACTCTCGCATCATTTTCGATCCGCAACTGGGACATTTCATACCCAGACAGGGGTCTCCCGGCCGGTGGGTGACTCTTTTACCGCAACTCGGACATATGCAATATCCGCCGGGGCCGGCTCCAAAACCGCCGGACCCGCCTCTGCCACGCCCGCTGCCAGTTCCAGGGCCTTCTCCTCTTGGTCCAGTCCCATCTCCTCTGGGCATTTTTGATCACCTCCTTTCCAGCAATAATTCTGGTCTCACGACACGACGCTCTTGAATGGATCGTCTTGCATCCGATCGAAGATTTCTTTTCAGTGCCAAAAATTTTAGTCTTCCTCAGTCAATTTTTGGCTTTACACTTTAAGGTCGCAGCATCCGACTGCAGCCCCTGAAATCAAAGCGTATTTTTTTGACTTAGATAATATGTGTTCTATTATCCCTCCCATTTTTTTAAAACTTTTGGATCGGTGATGACAACCACCGGGCAAACCGACTTGGCGCTCACGCGTTCGACGGCGCTGCCCACGTACCATCTGGCTTCCTGTAATTTTCCTTTTATCTTGGTGTGAGACCCCATGACGATAAGATCAATATCGTTGTGCCGGGCATACTTTAGGATCTCAATATCCGGAAATACCCCTCCCCACGTGCCGATTTCAGTTTGGATCTTTCCGGAAATCTGATTGCTAAATTCTGCTTCCAGTCTTTGCCTTACTTTATGAAGATCGGTTTCATATCGTCTCTGGGTATACTCAGGCTGGGGAGGAACCGGTAACATATGAAAAAGATACAGCCTTGATCCGCGTTTTTGCGCCAGGTCCAGCGCAAACTGGAAGGCACTGGTGCAGGAAGGCGAAAAATCAATGCCGACCATAATTTTGTTAAATGCCACCTTGCTTTTTGGAATCGGTTTAGTGGCGATCATCACCGGACAGCGCTCATGCTTGATGACCCCTTCAACCGTGCTGCCCACTGTCGCACGGGCAGCCGCCCTGCCCTGGCGGTAGTCCCTGCCGGTATGGGCACCCAGGATAATTAAGTCGACCCTTTCTTCCCTGGCCCACCTTAAGGTTTCCATCCAGGGAACCCCGGAAGCAATGCGGATTTCATATTTAAGCGACGGTGGTATATCACTGCTGCAATTTTTAGCTAATTCTTCTTTGACTTCATCCTGATAGAATATATCACCGACAATTTCCTTACCGGTTCGATAGTGTTTTACGTAATTTCGATAGATGGACGTGTTTGATTCCAACACATGCAGGATGAGCAACTTCGCATTATTGAGTTGCGCAACCAGGCTCGCGGTTAAAACGCTCTCATCGCACTCCAAAGGTCTGGCTGTGGCCGCCAATACCTTTTCAAACATCGCGTTTCACCTCCTCAATAATTTGAGGGGTCTGAAAATTTTCCATTCAAACCCTGAAAGTGAGCGGAAAGCAATCATCCGTACATCCGCTTACGCCCTCCACCGTTTAAAAATACGCCCCCTGCTTTAAGCGTCTATCCGCCTCTTCTTCTACGTCTATACGTTTCCGGCTATTTTATTGGCCGCGTCTAAAAGCAAGGACTTGAAGCGGTCCAATGCAATGGGATGCGCCTGAATCGGAATTCCCATCCAATCCGAATATTCCAAAAATTCTTCGGGTTTTTCGGCCATGTAGTTTTCCACGAATCCGATTCCGTCCAGGACGATGGCTCCCCCAGTGTGCCTGGGAAAGTTTTCGTTGGCCAGGCCTTTATCCCAATCCTTGAAAACATGATGGCGAAATTTGATCCAACCCGGGGTCATCCACCATACTTTTTCACCGTCGGCCACCTCTTCGGAAATTCTTTGCCGCTCCACCTCACCGGCCAGCATGTCGACACAATGCGTGGCTTGAATGCGCGTCACATCTGGCCCCTGCGCTTCTATGATGGTTTGCATCGTGCGGGTGGGTTCATCGGGATTCACATAACAGAACTTGCCGCCATATACGACAATCACTTTTTTGGTTTTCTCTTTAGCCCTGGTGATGCGTTGGAGCAGCTGGCGTTCGAGATCGTGGATATCTTCGTGGAGTCCCGGCGTCGTGAAGAACAAATGATCACTGTCCAAAAAGCCTGTCTTTTTCAAATAGTTGAGCTCGAGGCTCAGCGTGCCGCAGGACACAATGGCAATATCCGAAAATGATTTGCTGTTTAGCATATGATTGTCCGCATAATAGTTATTTTCGTTTTTCCGGTTTCAACCTGCCAACAATCCCTTGAAGTCGAGCGGCAACCCGGTCTTCTTTGCAGCGGCAGCGGTAACTGATCAGCCGGCAGTTTTCAACACTAAACCGGTCGCGAGAAGTGCGGCCGGATTAACCACCAAAATTTCCGGCGCCCAAACCACGCATGGCTTCATCCGCCGTTACCCGCAGGCTCGCCAGAGCTTTGTCAAATTTATCTTTCTCGGTTCTGATATCGTCAATTCCGGTCTCCGGGGTGCAGTTCCTGCGAATCTCATCGATACGATCATCCATTTCCGCGATAAGCATATGAAGATCCTCGATATTCGAATGCAGTTTTTCTTTTTCACCTCCCGGCAGCTCCTCCAACTTACGGACGATATCATAAACGTTGGCCTTCCAGGCCGTGAGCTCCGCCTCCATCGTCTTACAGCAGTTTAACGCTTTCATGGTATTCTCCTTTCGTTGCCTGTGAAAAATTTTTCAGCCATCCCGGATGTTTTGAATTCTTTTTCTACTCATCGTGCACCGTTATGTCGGTTTCTCCTTCGGGCAGCGGTATGATGAATATGGGGATGCGGCTTCGGCGCAGAACCCGCTTGGCGACACTGCCCAAAAATGTATGCGCGACAAGCCCCTTGCCGTGGGTTCCCATAACGATTACATCGCATTTCGATTCAGCGGCCTTTTCCAGGATTGCATCTGCCGCAAATCCTTCGCACACGTCAATGGATTCGATCCGTTTTTCTGCATTGGAAGCGTCCATCAATTCCTTGTCTGAAAATCTGCTCAGCCGCCTCTTTATCCGATCCAGGGTGTAAGCGCTCCGTTGATTGAAGATCTTTTTCCGTTGCGCCCCGTTGAGTGAAAACTCCAGGTGAGCGCGCACGGCGGTGGAAATGGATTCAAAAACATGCAGGATGATGATCTTCGCGTCATTCTGGGTGGCAAAATCGAGCGCGTATCTGAAAGCGTATGCCGAATTCGGGGTCAGATCGGTGGCATAAAGAATTTTTTGGATCTTTGGAATCATGGTTGGGCTCCTCCTTTACTATTTTGGATGGCAGCCCGTTAACAATGTCTAAGCGCAACCTGTTGTCATATAAATTGGGTATCCATTAGCCTGCCCAACGATAAATCAGACACCTCCAGATAGGGGTGGCGTTGATCGTTTCGTCCGGCTTTTTTTACAGCTGCTCTGACGACGGGACGCCCGAGCATTTTTTCATACAGATCAACATATTGCATTCTGGTCAAATGATCGTCTTTGCATGCACTGCAACCGACGGCCATTTTATCTGACAGTACCTGATCCAGCGGCGCCCGGGGAAACCGGACCAGATTTTCACCGATTTTTGCCAGCAAGGCCGAACCGGCGATGCAGGATTGGTCGGCGGCAAAAATGCCGCTTAAAAGAAAGTCAATCAAATTGGTTTCCCGCGTTTCCTCGTAATTTGCCGGAAAGCGATCGAAAAACAGGTGTTGCCAGAAAGCCGCGGCATCGATACCCGCGTCTTCGATTTCCGCTAAAAGGCTTTTGCCGGTTTCAAGGCTTTGAAAGGTAAAAACACAGGGAATCTCCCAACCTTTAGCCATAGCCGGAATCAAGCCGCTCATCCAGCCGTGACAATGAATCAAATCCGGCTGTACCAGCGGGAGGACTTGATGGATGACCTCGCGCTGAAAGGCCACCGAAATTCTGATATTTTCCCGCTGGTCATTTGATTGGGGTCGCTTGGCGTAAAAAAACACCCTGTCCTCGGTCAGATGCACATGGTTCCCTGGAATTTTTCGAGCCGCCGGTTGGTTTGAAACGCGGAAAATATCTGAAAAAACGTTACGATAATCCGGTTGCGTTATATGAACATCCACGCCCAGGCAATACAGATCGTGGATCAGATGGGACAAAAAACCACCGGATCCGCCCGGTTTGATGTTCCGATAATCGGAATCTTTTCTGCAACCGGCAGGAACAAAGCATACTTCCGGTGTTACGAAAAGAATTCGAGGTCGATTAAATGTCGCGGACATGATCTTGCCTAACTTTTAAAATTGCCTTTCACCCAGCTGGCGGCGCTCAGCCGGCTCCATGCTTGTCGCCCGCCGGGTCCAAACTCTAACCATTTTTTGTATTCAGATATTCTTTATACTTTGAAAGCTGACCTGCCATCGGGGAAACATCATCATCCAACCAATTTCGGTATTCATTGAGCACCCCATCGTCTATCACTCTATCTTTAGGGTGCTGCTGTATGCTTTGAACCTGCTCGAGCTCTCCTGCACACTCCCGACACAGACGAGTCGCCGGCAGCGCTTTTAACCGTTTTGATTGAATTCGCTTCCCACAGATTTCACAGATCCCGTACGTGCCGTCTGTCATTTTTTCCAACGCCAGATTTATTTCTTTGATCTCTTCGATGCCGCGTTCAATCAGTTGATCCGCCAGACGCATCATGTCTTCTTTTTGGGCAGCATCGATGATCTCGATCTCGCGTCCTTCGTCGACCTCACGTCCCAACTGTAAATGTGCGGTCTGCCTAAAAATTTCCTGTTTGCGTTTTAGCAGCAATTTTTTAAATTTGAGCAACTGAGAAATTGTCATAATTCCCACCTTTGTCCGGAGCACAAAAGTCTGGTTTTCGTGCAACACAGTTAAAATAAGGGCAGGCGTAATTCATCAATATGCTTTTTGTTTTTGCGGACAAAGTCGACCACATAATAGGGCACGCTCTGATGTAATAAATACGCTTTAAAATCCTGTTCGATTTTATCACTTGGTATCGGCCAGCTCTCTGCCGATTTGCAGAATACATCATATTCACTTTTTCCGGTCACTCGGGCAATCTTGTATAGCTGGTCTTCAATTGTATCCGGTCTGTCGCGAATGATTGTTTTCTTTAATCCATGTCGTATTTGAAACAAAGCGCCCCCAAAGATCACCGCAAACAATGCTTTGGCTCCGGATTTTATCCGGCCGACCATTTCAAATCCTCCATGAAATTTGCTCACCCGGTTTCCATCAAACGGTTTCTGCAAACGCCGTTATGTTTTCTGGAGCAAATTGTTTTTGAACTAGATAACAGCACAAAGCGTGCCAGTAAAAATGCAATGACTTAAAGGTAATTAAATCAGCTTTTTATAAAAGTAGGGGCACAGAGAGAATTTCTCAATTGCCTTCTGTATTTGAAAATTTTCGAAATTTGGTTTTGAATAATTTCAAATTCATCGGTCCGAGATCCGCCGGCGAAACCGATGGCTTTAATTATGCTTCTGGGTGCCGATGTCGTTCAGCGAAAAGATATTGTACTGGCCCGGGAGGGTTTTGAACGCTAAATCGAAAAATGAGTCGGCTGAATTCAAGAACAAGGCCAACTGCCAGCTGAATGCAGGTTAAATGAAATGTCGGGGCGTTTTTCCGATCAAGCTGCCCCATGTTGCAGGGACTCAATCGGCGCTATTGCTTCTGCTAAAATAGCGGCTTGATGGCATCTGCCTCTGTCCATTCGGGAATATAGCAGCCGATATTCATAAATTCTCGCGCTGTGCGACATTCAGGGCAAACATCCGGGGCGACTGCGCCGATCAGAGTAAAACCACACACACTGCAGTGCCAGTATGTTATGCCGCACCGCGGGCAAATATCTTTGATGAATCTGCGTGTAGAACTATATCCACACTCTGTGCAGACCCACAATTCGTTTTCATCATTCATTTTTTGTTCCTCTTTATTCCCGTAACGATCAAAGAATGTTTGATACGGCTACACTTTTTCAGACAGTCGATTTTTCATCAATTCACCAATCTGTTGCGACGTCGCAAAATGATCATGCGCCAGAATTTGCCCTATACTTTCACTGAGTGGCATATCCGTGTCAACTCGGATATGCAATTCGTCACGTATTTCGGCAAGTGGTTCAAACCGAGATCGAAACTGCTTTAAATGCTGTAAACGGGCGTCAGACAGGGCAACAGCTGCCTCCCGCTCAATCAGGCGTTTTTTCAAGGTTTGATAAGGCGCCACACATTCAACGAATATGATGTTTGCGTCCATATCTTTGGCCAGGCAAAGAACGCCGTCCCGCTGGTTCTCACTTGTGTAGGTTGCATCTAAAATCACCGACCCGCCTTTTTTAACCTCTTCCTGGGCCAGCAATAACAGTTTGGCGTAAGTATGGCTGCTGACCTCTTTTGAGTAAATACCTTCTTCAAATGCTTCTATTTGGGGCTCTTCCGGATCCAGACCAAATAACGCTTTGCGCACCGCATCCGAGCGCAAGACAACGATCTTGAGTATTTTGGCGAGCTCGCCGGCAATCGTACTCTTGCCCGAAGCCGGCAAGCCGCAGATGACCCAGATCGTCGGACGTGTAAACTGGACGGCATACCGATAGGCCAAATCTACGTATCGCTTCGCTTTTCTGATTCTTCCGGGCGTATCATGGTCTGCATCATTGTTTTGCTGCAGGCGAAAACAATTCACTTTTGCTCGGACCCAAGCGCGATAACATTTATAGAAATCGAGGAGAATAAACAATTCCCGATCTTTGGTATAATCTACATAGTCATTAATCAGTTTCCGGGCAGTTTCCGGATGCCCTTCAAAATCGATATCCATGGCCAAGAAGGCAAGGTCCGAGGTAACATCCGCATATCTGAAACGGTCGTTGAATTCGATGCAATCAATGATCTGAATGCCGTCCGAAAAATAAATATGCCCGCTGCGCAGGTCACCGTGGCAGTCCCGTATTCTCTGCTGTTCAACGCGCCGCTCGAAAAGCGCGATGCGGCGAATCATAAAGGCCCGGGTGGCGGCCCGAATAATCTGAAACTTGTGATCGTCAATGATTTCTCCGACAAAGGGCTCCGCCTGCCGGAAGTTCTCCTCACAATTGGACCAAATGGTATGCCAGGAGCCGAAGATATTGATCTTTTTGTCATCGGCGCCCTGTTGGTAAAAGTCAGCCAGCTTGAGTGCCAGCGCATCGATCGATTCGCGGTCGAGTTTTCCCCGTCGCATTAAATTCCGCATGGAGAGGCGCTCTGACAGCTGACGCATTTTGACCGCGTATTCAATGGCAGTGCCGGATCCGTCCAGCTGATACTGTCCGTTATCAAATGTGATTGGAACCACTGCCAGGTAAATATCCGGTGCCAGACGTTGATTTAAGATGAGTTCCTGCTCGCAGTAATGTTTTCGGCTGTCCAGTGCGGTAAAGTCGAGATATTCCAGATCGACCGGCTTTTTAATCTTATATGCAAATTGGCCGGTTAAAAAGACCTTTGAAATAATCGTATCCCGTTGCTCGATCTTATCGGCAGCATGAGGGTAGAAATCTGGCCTCGACATGGCTTTGAAAATATCGGCTTGATTTTTTCGATGGGTGTTACCGGTCAACATGGTTTTAAAATTTCGGATACGGCCCCGTATTTTTTGCACTGATATTCATAAATTGGCATCTCGATCCCTTTATCAAATGGCTTCCTTATTATAATTTCTAATGACCATTATCGGGTAATTGGATCTCTGCAAAAGACAGGCAGCAACACTTCGGCACATGTTTTGATATGAACTGCCCAAACCATGGCTTACCAGTGCGATGAGATCGACGCGCTCTTTTTCGGCGACAGCCAGCAGGGTCCCCACCACGGGCCCATAGGCGATATACCGTTTGGTATGGATCCCTATCTTTTGAAATCTATCTTCGATACGGCTTAAATAGGATTCAATTTGCCTTATTCGCTGCTTTTGCTCGTGTGATGTTGACGCGTCAATGACCTCGTCATGCCCAAGCATTAGGGGCTCTTCTTCAACCTGAAGCAAAAACACTTTTGATTGGTACCCCTTTGCCAGCTTCTCGACAGGATCCAGAATTTCTTCTGCGCGTTGTGAACCATCCAAAGGGACCAGTATTTTTTTGTACATCGGTCCTCCTATAACAGGCTATCTCTTTTTATTTAGACGAATCGATGAACATTCTTTTCTTATTTTACTGTGAGCATAAAATATGCCAATGGATTGCAAAACTATGTTTTCGTTTGAATCCAAATAGTTGTGCATCTATGCGGTGGGGTCGGCTGAAGCGCAGGTGCTGTTTTTCGAAGGATTAAGAAATGAAAGTTCGCAAAATTTCAACAAACGGACAGCATAAACTTAAATTCATCGTCAGACATGCATCTGAGAGAAGTTTCTCATGTAAAACTTCTTTCCTTCATATTCTGCTTCGACGAGCTGGCTTTGAGCCATCAACCGGTGAACGATTTGCCAATCCGCACCGGCTCGCATCAAAAATTCATTGACCGCATCCTGTCGCATGGGATGCACGGCCGTGATGCTCAGTAGGTCATTCTCGGGATCACCTGTAAAAGCGAAGGCATTGCCCTCGTAACCGATCAAATACTCCACCTGCAATCGCTTTTCGTCTAAGACCTGGAAGGCCCGGTTTAAAACATTCTCCTCGGGCGGTCTCACCCACTTCTCTGCGGGCGGTCTTGTCGGAATGGCTAAATACGATATATGCGGTTGCAGGTTGTTTAAAAAGACGGCAATTTTGCGAAGGTTTTTAACGCTGTCATTGAGGTCTCTGACGAGCATGGTTTCGGTTACCAGGGTTCCTGAATAATCATTGGCAAAAGCAGCCATGTCTCTCAAAAT
>JASFGN010000076.1:0-8883 GCA_050123735.1 Desulfobacterales bacterium
TGGAATCAATCCGCTTAGCTGTTGGTGTCAATTATCCGGTTTTGGTCAAGCTCAACTGTCAGGATTTTGTCGAAAACGGCCTAACTCTGCAGGATTCTCTCCAGGTCGCGAAGATGCTCGAAGAAGGTAGCATGGACGCAATCGAATTAAGCGGCGGGTTGTTGAACAATCCAAACATCATGCGATGTGATGTTAAAGCAGAAGATGCTGAAGCCCCATTTCAAAATGAAGCCCGAGCATTTAAGAAAGTCCTTCGTGTTCCTTTGATTCTTGTGGGTGGAATAAGATCTTATAACGTCGCCCAAGAACTGCTGACAGAGGGTGTGGCCGATTATATCGCCATGTCACGTCCGTTTATCTGCGAACCCGATTTGATCAATCGTTGGCGGGAAGGGGATCTTCGCAAGGCAGCCTGCATTTCATGCGACAATTGTTTTGAGCAGATCAAAAAGGGCAAGGGGGTATCCTGTGTGCCGCTTGAAGCAGAGCCCGCCGAATCGTTCTTTCCCCAGATATCAAAAACCATTCCGGCCAGCCCCCCGCATCCGCCGGAAACAGGCTACCTGATCTCGATCGGCCTTGAGCAGCGGAGTTCCAACTTTATCCCGGTGGTAAAGATTCAAATGGTTTATGAAGGCAAAACAGTTGATCGCGGCCCGTCCTTTCCGCTGGGCTCGGAAGATCACCAAAAAGTGAACCGGGCAATAAAAGACCTCCTGGAAAAACACAAAGCCGACTCCACCCAGAAATAAATTCCCTTAAGTAAGCTTAACCATTTTGCAAAAATTGATCTATACGGGCTTTTAGTTGCTCGGTGCCGGGTGTTGTTTCAAAAACCAATTCGCCCTCGATGACAATGCATGGAACAGGCGCCGGTCTGCCAAGTGATTTCGAAAATTCTGCATGTCGTTTGGCACCCGCTAAATCCCTGGTGACAATTTTTTCCCAGTGCAATTTGTCACCGTACTCCGCCGCAACTGACTCGACCACACGGGCCATGTAAACGCAGGGGATTCAATGCTCACCTTCGTGGAATACTTCCAGATGAATCTGTTTGGTTTTCATGTTATCCTTCCTTTTTTTACCCGCCTCGTTTTGGTTGAGAACCTCTTCAATGGCTTCTTCGAGTTCAAATTGCGGGGGTATCGCATCAAAGAACAGCTCCCCATTTACCCATAGAGAGGGCACCGGTGCCAAACGGAAATGCTTGTAAACACCTTCTGTGCCGAACAGATAGCGCGAGAGTTCCAAAAAGCGCTCTTTGCCGCTCCCGATCATAAAGTCAACCCGGCGGTATTCTACCCGGTCGTCATATTTCGGCAATACAGACCGAACCATTTCGTCCATGTAAAAACAGGGCAGGCAGTAATCGGCTTTGTACATTACCTCAATTATAATTTTAGCTTTGCGTTTCGGCGGCATAATCAACCCTTTATGATATAAATTTTGCGACCCCATATATCTGGTTTGAATTGTCAACCGGTAACTTTTATACGGTTATATATCAATATCATAAGGGTCGCGGATTTTCAATGCGGCCAAGCTTAATGGGTTGCTTGCCAAAGCGGTGAATGCCCGCATTGATTTGACATCCGATACGTTTTTAAATAGATTGAAAGAGTGAACATCAAGCAAATAGAGAAAAGAATAATTACAATTGTTCAGCAGGAAGGCAGAAGGCCGCGCATCCTTCTATCCCCCCTGGAAAGTGATCAGTCCGACCGCTGGACAAAATCATTTGCTGCTACTTTGGCCGAATTCGGATTTGACGTTGATATCGGACCTGCAAGCCAGGCACCCTTACAGGCTGCCAGGTTGGCAATTGACAACGATGTCCATATCGTATGCGTCTCTTTTGCCGATATCAATAATCAGCCGTTGGTCATCCAGCTGGCCGAGGCACTTCAGGCGGAAGGGGGTGCAGATATTCGTCTCGTTGTTCGGAGCACTGGCTTACAGCAAAATCAGGATGAATTATATCGCGCCGGTGTGGATTTAATCGTTAACTTTGATAAAGCGAATATCAAACTGGTTGATCGGATGCTCGATCTCATTGAAAAAAATGGTGGAAACCTCAGGCCGGCAATTTAGGATTCACTATCTTCATCTGATTTTTTAAATTTGTTTCTATCGTACTTGCTCCAGAGTTCGGCAGCTTTACAGCCCAGCAAGGCGGCCGCCGCCAAATCGTTTGAGGCCTGCCGGTTATTGCCCAGTTTATAGAAACACACACCCCTCTCAAAATAAGCTTCGGCAAATTTAATTTTATTATCAATGGCCCGATTAAATGCCTGAATGGCTTTTCGATACTGGCCTTTTTGCTTCAGCTGCAAACCCTTCCGGTGCCAATCTTTATCCATCAATGCCAACATTTCTGGGATTTTTACTCTTGCTTCCCCAATTCCTGTAATGAATTGATTCCATTTGCTTCCGATTGATTATGCAACACATCACCACAATTATCACAACCGCAGTCCAGGGCCTGGTTTTTCGCAATCATCAAGGGCGCCAGGATAAAGCGAAAAAAACCGGCTGCAGCAACACCCCCGATGAGGGGTGCAAAAATATAAACCCAAAAAAAACCGTTGCGCGGGCCTGGAATTGCCATTTTACCCCAGCCTGCAAAATAAGCTACCAACCGCGGTCCGAAATCTCTGGCCGGATTGATTCCTGTTTGAGTCAGCGGTGCCGTAACGGCAATAAGCGCAGCTACCGTGGCGCCGATAAAAATGGGTGCCAAAACCTCACCGGGGCGTCCGACGTTGCAGCCTTCGGTCAACAAAAAAATCATCGTCATCAGTATGAAGGTGGCTAGACCTTCAACAAACATCGCTGTTGTCTTCGATACATCAAACCAGTTGAGAGCGAATCCCGGGTTGGGAAAATACTCACCGAACAACATGGCCGTTTTAACGGATGCTTGTGTTCCTCGGACGATCGTGTGCGTGGTTTCATAGCTGGAAATAGATGTATGAAAGACAAGCAGTGCACATGCTCCGGCTGCCAGCGCCCCGCATAATTGCGATACCCAATATGGAATGAGCAAACGGGGGTGCATGCGACCAGCCACCACCATTCCCAGCGACACGGCTGGATTCAAATGCGCACAAGACAAATGGCGTGTCGCATAAATGGCCAGGGTAACCCCGATGCCCCAGACAATGGAAATTTGCACGATGCCGGATATGGCATCGAATAAGACAGATACCGCCACCGCCGAAATTCCGAAAAAAACCAGCAGGAATGTTCCGAAAAATTCACCAAAATAAATTCCCAGTTGTTGTTTCATAACGAATCTTCTAGAATGTGCGCGCGGTGCACCAAATTGAACCGTTTTTAGACACCTTGCAGTAATCCAGCGATTCTTTCAGGTTTATATACCTTGCCCTGGGCAACGACAACACCTTCAATAGCCAGCGCCGGGCTGAGCAGCAATCCGTATTTCTGGCGCACATCTTCTGAAAGGGTCCAGAGTTTGACCACTTCGGCTTCGACACCCGCATCCTTGGCCGCCTTTTTGGCATTTTCAAGCAGCTCATTGCATTTTATGCAGGGGGGCTCCAGCCCGATAACTTCTATGCGGATCATGATTGACCTCTGTTGACGTTTTAATCTTTTTATCACTCAAGTGACTCCCGAATGACATGGGGTGGTTCGGGATAGGCCGGGCTAAAACACTGCAGATCGTCGATATCAGATGTCACACCCATTTCCCTGGAAACCCTTTCCAAAACGGTGCGCACCATCGACTCTAAATCCTCGGGTTCAAGCCTCACCCTGGCATTGATGATCAGCGACGCTTTCGAAAGTCGATCCAGTGCTTCACCACTGATACTGGGTTCGGCCGTTAGATGGGTCAGATTGGCCCACATGGATTTTCCGGCGCTGGTGATGACCATCTTCAGGTGACCGATTTCACCTTCCTTTTGTTGAAAACTTTTCCGCAATTCCCGCAACAGCCTTCGCGCAAAATCTGAAGCGTCAAACGGTTCAGAGGCCGACATCAATATCGCGGCATTCAGCCACCCCAACACAGCTTCAGCATGGGCATAGCGGTCGTAATCAATTTGCCGCAATACCGTATTGGCCCCCGGCCGGTTGGAAAGCAGATCATCGAGCCAAAGATCCATCCCCTTACCTTCTTTGGCAGAAACGGCCATCACCTTTTTACCCTGAAATTGATCGTCAATAGCCGCCAACAAACGATCCGTTTCTTCCGGGGAAATAAGATCGATTTTGTTGAGGACAATGGTGTCCGCCTCTTCCATTTGTTTGCCAAAGAGATAGGCCACATCCTCGGGAAAATCGGTTTCGGTCTCCTCCAGCATGAGCTCCCGCACCCGGTCCGGATCCACCATAATCGAAAACGGCGCAAAACGGAATGCCTCCCTGTATTGAATCTTGATCGGATTGGCCACCGCAGCGACAAAATCGGTGCAGCTGCCCACCGGCTCCCCCATAAGCACGTCGGGATCATGGACCAGAATTTTTTCAACATGCTCGATCAATTCATCAAATTTGCAACAAAAGCAGCCTTTGACCACCTCTTCGACCGGCACGCCGAGCTCGCTGAGCATCTGTCGGGCAATAACCGTGTCGACCAGGTTTTCACTCTGGTCGTTGGTAATAAAACCCACCCGCATATTCCGTTGAATCAGCCTTTTTGCCAGGGATGCCAGAGCCGTTGTTTTGCCGGAGCCTAAAAATCCGCCGGCAAAGATAAGCTTGACGGGTTTTTTGACTGAAATCGCTTTGCCGTGGCTCATGGCTTATCCTCCTGTCTTCGATGGGCGTGTGATGTTGAAGTTGAGGTATTGGATGGGTGTCGTTTTTCCAAGGATTTCGTCCGGCCTTCAAAGCGTATCGACGGCATCTGGATGGAAGGAAATATCTTTTTCGCCTGTTCGAAAAACCTGCCGATCAGAAGCGACTGCATGCTCAGGGTGCGCATCCAGTAGCGCAGGCACTCTTTACCGGATTCGGTCAGATAATATTTGCGCCTGGCCGGACCTTTGCCCCGGGAATCCCATTGAGAGTAAAGGACACCGCGTTTCTCCAGGCCGTCTAAATGCCGATAGAGGCCGGTTATGTTCAGCGGGATTCCCAGGTCCTGCGTGAACGTATTCATGATTTTTTTGATTTTGTAACCATGCGCACCTTCATGATTGACCAACGTCAGCAGAATCCATGGTGCGGCGAAATGCTTCATATGTTTTCCGGTACACGGGCAGTCCTGATCAATGCGTGGCATTATCCTCCCCTATCATTTATAGTCTATTATACATTGTATAATACTAATTTTGGAATATGGTCAATAGACTAAAAGATGATTTTATGAAAAAAATCAGTCGAATCACAGGATCCGATCGCAACGCCTGCTTGACATTTTTTAATGAAAAGCGCTAAAGAGGAGCGAACCCGGCAACCGTTCCGGAAGCATTCTATAACGGAGGAAAAATGGCGGTCATTGAAAAATTTTTAGGCCAACGGGTGGAAATTCCTGATGACCGTAGATACGATTCAAAACAGGGTTTATGGGCCCAAATGCAGGATCAGGATCTTGTTTTCGGAATGACACAGCCGGCACTGGTTTTAGCCGGCGGGATCAATGAACTGGACTGGCTGGCCGAAGACCAGGATTCCGTCACAGCTGGTCAGGAAGTGGTCTTTGCGATTACCTCTAAAATTTTATACATCTCTGCTCCTGTTGCGGGAGTTGCCCGTTTTAATCCGGAAGTCAAACAAAACGCTTCACTGGCTTCACAAGATCCATACGGCTGCGGATGGTTATTTCGAATCCAGCCGGATGCCGGTGGAAAGGATGCCTGGCATACTTTGTCTGATGCACAAACTTATATCGAGAGTTTAAAGAGCAGCGACGGATTTAAAAATCCGGAAGGACTGAAAGGCGGGGTTTCGGGGATTTGCAAGGCGGTATATTCAGGTATTCGCGAGCAAAAATTTTAGGCATCCCACTATCGTAAATCATGTCACAGCACATGTGCGGCATCCTGCTGATGAGCAATATGAACCGGAAAAAAGTTTTCGTTGAAATTGTAGCCAAGAAAAAAGGCTGTATGCTGTGTGATCTGGCCATCGGGATTTTGGAAGAAATTTCCCCTGAGTTCGGTGACGACATGCTAAAATGGGAAGTGGTGGATATGGGTACACGCGAAGGGCTGTATCGGTTTGATGATTTAACAAACATATGCGGCCGACGACCGGCGGTGCCCTCTATTGTGATCAACGAGAAAATCTCCTTCGATAGCATCCCTGATATGGAAGCCCTGGCAGAGGCGGTTCGCGACGCTATGAGACCACCGTCTTAATTTTGGTTGGGTTTGAAAATAAATGCGAATCGCACCTCAGGGCGGGGTTATTTTTTCAGGTATCCAGCCGCATTTTTGGCAGCCCGGGCCCCGTCCGCACAGGCGGTCAGCACCTGCCACATGTCGGTATCGCGGACATCACCGGCCGCAAAAAGTCCTGGAACAGATGTCATCAGTCTTTGGTCCGTTTTAAGATAACCCTCCGGGGTTTTTTGGACCTCCACATTTAATACAGAACTGTTGGGTCGCCATCCGATTGCAAGGAAAAGTCCATCAACCGCCAGCTCTCTTTGATTTTCATTTTCTATGGCAACCGCAATACTTTCGACCGAATTCTCACCGTCGTATCCGGTGACTTCGGTGTTGATCATCACGGCAATATTGTTCTGCTGCTTGATTTGGTTTTTATGAACGGCATCCATTTTAAGCGTTTGGCTGCGACAGATGAGAAAAACTTTATGCGCAATGCGGGACAGCAAAAGCGCATGCTGTGCGGCAGTATTATCGCTGCCGACAACGGCCAGCGATGCATTCTTGCCTCTGTACAAGGGCCCGTCACAGATAGAGCAAAAATGAACTCCCCCCAAGTTGGGATTGGAAACCGCCAGTCTTTTAGGTACCCGCCCGGTGGCTACAATGGCGCTGCGTGCCGTATATTCTTTGCCGTCGACATCGACACCGATAAACAGGTTGTCACGGTGGTCGAGGCGTTCCAGCCGCGTCAGCGTAAAGTTGGCACCTTCATTCTGGGCCTGCTGGAATGCCATTGTGCCGAACTGGGTGCCGGAGGTACCCTCCACTAATCCGGGAAAATTGGCCAGATGCTCGATCATATAAGAGCTGCCGCCCGGTATATCGCCAAAGACAATCGTTTCCAATCCCAAGCGTTGCCCGTATAAGGCAGCCGTGATACCGGCGGGCCCCGCCCCCAGAATCATGAGATCATAATGGTTATCTGGCATTTTTGAGCCTTTATCCTCCGGGCTTTCTTCATCCGCTGGACCCGGATGAAATTAAGTTGATGTTTCTAGGAAGGCGCGTAGGGTTGAAACACGCCTTTGCCGGTCCAATCACCTGTTTTGGATGCCTGTTCGATGCCTTCCATGGATTCCGGCGGACCGATAAAAACGACAATGTTTTTGTGTTTGATGCGATCCTTCCGCACATCGGTTTTTTCAATGGTCCAATCGCGCATGACATAGTTGAACAGATACATCTCACCTTTTTCTTCTACAAACCCCTTGGCTCTAATAACAGAAGGGGGCAATGCCTCGGCCATGGCTCTGATCTGCTCCAGATCGTTTCCGTTCCAGGCATAAGTAACGGACATGAGCGTATCCGGAGGTGTAATTTCGAGATCCGGGCTGTCCAGCAGGTCATCAATAAATTGGTCAAGGGCCTCTTCCGAAAGAACAGACATTCTCTCCTTTTCGGGTTGCGGTGCTTCTGTATCGAATGATTCCTGCCCGGCGAAATCAAAAAAATCTTCCAATGGGACGTCGGCATAGGCTACTTCAAAAAAATGGGGATCTGGATGAAGCTGCCGAATGACATTTTTCGTTTCCTCGATTCTTTCAGAAGAAGCGATGTCGACCTTATTGATAATAAATACGGTGGAAGATGCTATCTGCTTTTCCAAAGACGCAAACGCACCGTAAGCATCTAAAAAATGTGCTGCATCGATCATACAAAACTGTTCAATAAAACGAAATCGGTCATTGAAGATCGGCAGTTTCAAGTCTTTTTTTAAATCAGAGGGATTGGCCACACCGGTGGATTCAATCAGCATGACATCGGGCTGGATCTTCGTGTTGAGTTCGTATAGGCCTTTTATAAAATCGGTTTTAACGCAAACACAAAAAATAGAGCCTTTGCTGATTTCCATCATATCGATGTCGTCGCCTTCCACCAACGTACCATCCACGCCGACTTCACCGAATTCATTAACCAGCAGTGTCAGTTTTTTATTTTTGGGAAACCGCTTTATAATACGATTTAGGAAAGTTGTCTTCCCGCTCCCTAAAAAACCGGTAATCAAGTATACACGGGTCACATCAGACATGTTTTACATCTTCTCTGTAATCTTTTGCTTGATTTGATTCGAGCTCAGCACTTTGCCGGTAGAAATCACCTCTCCATCAATCACAAGTCCCGGTGTCATGAACACCCCCATTTTGGCAAAATAATTTATATCGGCGATTTTTAGAACTTCAATTTGCGCCGGGGAATCCAGTTCGGCGACCGCGTTTTTGGCGTTTTCAAACAGTTGATCACAACGCTTGCAACCGGGTCCTAAAACTTCGATTTTCATGGAAAACTCCTCTTTGATCGTCTTGCGTCCATTAAAAGCAATGCAAAAATGGCTGCCGTTTTCTGCCGCCTGAACCCTTAAACGCTGAACCTTTGAACCGGGCGTTGTTTAAAGAACTCAACTATCCAAAATATAATAATGCCTTTTATGGCTCACTCAAATAAGGGTACAGCGTTTGCCTTGTTCTGAAGCAATAGAAGATTCTGGCAAAATTTGCAGACACCCAGGGATCCGTTCGCACGG
>JASFGN010000077.1:0-8871 GCA_050123735.1 Desulfobacterales bacterium
CTTTACGCTGGCCCTCATAACGGACAATTTGGGCAAAAGGGCCATCGACAATTTCTTCGGGAGCAAGGTCCACGAGGGTTTTGACGTCATATTTCGGACGCAGCCATTCGGTGGCCGACATCTTAAAGTGATTACTGACAAGTTCTTCAGACATCGACACGACTTTGTTGACGATGGCAATCTCCGCCGAGGAAAAGGCAATTCGGTTTTGCATTTTGTTTGCTGGTGCCAAAGCGCTACGATCTTTTTTTTCAGGGGGAACCGTACACAGTTGAGGCGGTGGTTGGGCAGCAGCCTTTATCCGCCGGTGGTCTGATGAGCAGTCTCAGCCTGGGCGACACCGGCTAAGGATTCTTGATAGGCGATGGCATCTTCTAAACGCTTTCGGGCGGCCTCGGTATTTTGAACAAATTTGATCCCAAGCCCCCGATGAATGACCTTTGCCTCCGGCACATTCATATTTGACCAGACCACTTCAGCATTTAGTGCTAAGCGTTCCTCATTGGGCTCCTTAATGAATATTCGAAATTTTTCATCTAATGGCACCGGTTCCCGGCAGATGACAAAAGCCCCCCCGAGGCTGATATTTTTTAAGCGGACGTTGACAGACATCCGGCCGATTTCAATTGTCGCCGACCAGGCTACCGCTAATCTTGGGTGTCGGCGCTGATCCCGACCACCCTTCAGCTGAACAGAGTTAGGGGCCGGCGTGGATTGGGCGTTACCCAGTTTACGTTTGATTACCGTGTGAAAAAACCAAAAGATGATCAGGCCGACAAATAAACCTGCCCCGATGCCAATGCTGGTTATGATGCTGCTGCTTTCCATTTTGCTTGTTATCAACTATAGCATAAGCCGGTTTTGATTTCCAATTTTAAAAAATCATAGACAGCCAGCAATCAGGTGTGCTATGAGAAGAATTTAACTTGTGTTACTGAGAACAACTTAAGAAGGAGGTAGACCATTGGGTAGTGTCGTCAAAAAACGCAGAAAGAAAATGAGAAAACACAAACACCGCAAACTTCTGGCCAAAACGCGCCATCAAAGACGCAAGGGTAAATAAGCTTTCCTGCGGTTTTAAGCCATGGCCCTAAAGCACCGTGCTGCTTCGCGGTGCTTTTTTATGCCCGGCGGACTAAAATCCCTTCAGATATTTTAAAAATTCTGAATCGGTCGAAAGGACCAGTAAGCTATTTTGCCCCAGAGTTTCGCGATAGATCTGCAGCGTCTGAACGAAAGAGTAAAATTCAGGATCCTTACCGTATGCATCCGCATAAATAACAGTTGCCTGGGCGTCGGCGTCACCCTTAATTATCTGGGCCCTTTTAAACGCTTCCGATTCGATCTCTTGTAGATCTCTTTCCTTTTCGCCCAATATTTTTTGGGCCTCACCCTTGCCCTCGGAGCGAAATTTTTCTGCAATCTGGTTTCGCTCGGCAATCATGCGGCCGTAAACGGACTTTCTGACCTCTTCTACATAGTTGATGCGCTTAATTTTAACATCCACCAGCTCGATGCCAAAAGGCGTTAATTTCGGCTGGGCCTGCTCTAATATGCCTTGGGTAATTTTCTGGCGACCGACATCAATTTGAAAGTAGACCCGTGTTCTGCGGTTTGCACTCTCAAGGCCGACCTCTTCTGTGTCCAGTTCACGGTTGGAACTGCGCACCGCTTCAATCAGGTGGTGAGAGGTAATGAAGTTTCGCACGGCCGGGTCGATAATGTCATTCAACTTGCCGATTGCATTAAATCTGTTGTTGACGGTTTGAAAAAATTTAATCGGATCTACAATTTTCCAGCGGGCAAAGGTGTCCACCCAGATAAAGGTTTTATCCAAAGTAGGGATCTGGCCCGGGTCGCCATCCCATTCCAGCAAATTTTTATTGAAATAATTGGCTTTCTGGATGAATGGAATCTTAAACTTTAAGCCCGGATCTGTTTTGGGTTGACCCACAATGCGACCAAACTGGGTAATAACCACCTGTTCGGTTTCATCGACCGAGTAAGCGGCCCCGTAAATGATAAACGCGATAATCGCCACGGGAATCAAAAAAATGCTTTTCGTTTTCATTTTTCACCACTGCTTTGCTGTGCGGGGTTTAGCGATTGCCCCAGGTTGAGTAACGGCAACAGATTTTTCTGGTCAGAGTCGACAATATATTTTTGCCCCAGGTTGGGAAATGTTTCTTGGATGGTCTCAAGATAAAGGCGCCGCTTCGTAATATCCTGTGCTTTAACGTATTCATTGTAGAGAGCCACAAACCGGTCGGCGTTGCCCTTGGCGCGGTTCACCCGATCTAAGGCGTAGCCTTCAGCCGCCCTTACCGTTCTTTCGGCCTGACCCCGGGCAGCCGGAATGGCCTTGTTATAATCTTCTCTGGCCTGATAAATCATCTGCTCCTTTTCCTGCACGGCCTGGTTGACCTCGTTAAACGACGGCTGTACCGGCGGGGGAACATTGGTTTTTTTCATTTCGATGGTCACGATATGGATGCCGGTCTCGGCCTGGTCCATTTCGGACTGCAAACGACCTTTGGCTTCAACCGCAATTTCATCGCGCTTGCTGATGACTTCGTTGATACTGCGATCACCGACCACCAGCCGCATCGTGGCTTCGGACATATCGCGCAGGAGTCGACGGACATCCAACACCCTAAACAGGAAGTCGAAAGGGTTTTTAATTCGAAACTGGACAATCCAGGGCACAATGGCGACATTCAGATCACCGGTCAGCATAAGCGCTTCCCCAGTATTTTCGGTACCCGAACTAAAGCGGGAGGGCCGCACCTGGGGGGCTGAGGTCGTAAAGCCAAACTCTTCGGTTTGGATTTCACGAACATTCACCTTGGTAACCTTCTCAATGCCAAGAGGCATTTTGAAATTAAGCCCCGGCTGGGTGGTACGCGTATAGCGGCCGAATAACTGTACCACACCGACTTCGTTTTGCTTCACGGTGTAAACCGACGTCACCGCCAGGGCGGCTAAAATGACGACGACGATGAACAACGGACCGCCGGGAAATTTAACATTTTTGATTTTCTCAACAATTTCGTCCATCTGCGGCGGTACACCACCCTTGCCTTGTTGTTGCTGCTTTAATTTTTCCCAATCCCAGCTCATAATGATAATCCTTAAAATTTTATTTTTACATGAAGGGACTGCAAATTCCAAAAATTCTTAGATAAAATAAGTTACCCGCTCAGTCAAGTCAAGCAAAAAGCAAACGGTGCAGCCCAACTGGGATGAAGAAAAGTCTCATACCTGTCTTGGCACATAGGTGCTTTACAGGCATGCAGCCAGCCTTGATGGGTATGCTCTAGCTCGTGATTTCACATTCTATAGCGCCGCATTAAAAGACGCGTTTGTGGTTCAACTATGAAGAAAATTTTGCTATAGTCTGAAGACGATGGACGACCACGACAAGCGATCTGATTTTGACCATATTGGACACATCCTTGATAATGTCCTAAAATCCTACCGTGCTGAAACTGATTCCGGGCTGAGGGATATTTGGCATTTATGGGATGCAGCCGTGGGAGAGGCGATTGCCCAGAATGCCCGACCGGCAGCTTTTAAAGGCAATCTTCTGATTGTGCACGTCAGCAACTCAACCTGGATTCACCAGCTGCAATTTTTGAAAAATGATCTAATATCCGCGCTCAACACTGCTCTCGGACAGCCGCTTCTAACGGACATAAAATTCAAAATCGGATCTTTAAAGTAGCTAAAATAAACGATTACCTCAGGATTGCCGGTTTTGGGTCTTTAAACAGCACAAGATTCAATTTGGCTTCTGGCTCCGGGTAAATGGCTTCTGGTGAGCAGCCAGCAGCGAGAAGCCAGAGGCAAAGAAAGTCGAAACCTGAAACCGGGCCGACCCCAGCATATTGATCCCTATGCCCAAGCAAACTACTGGCACCTTCTTTAACGGTAAACTGCATATTCGGCAGGACCCTGCCGGTTATCGTTTTTCGATTGACGCCATTTTACTGGCTTCGCATGCCCGGCCGCGCGCAAAAGAACGTGTGCTTGATCTGGGTACCGGCTGCGGCATTATACCGCTGATACTCGCTTACCGGCATCCGGATATTATCTCATTCGGTATTGAGATTCAAAAAGAGCTGGCGCACATTGCGATTGCAAACGTCGATGCCAATCACTTGCAAAATCAAATCAGGGTGCTTTGCCGGGATATGCGCAGGTTAAAACCGGAAGACATCGGCGGGCCGGTTGATCTGGTTGTTTGTAATCCACCATACCATAAACCCAAATCCGGCCGCATAAATCCCGACCGGCAGCGGGCGATCGCCCGGCACGAATTAAAAATCAATCTGCAAGATATCTTGCAGACGGCCAGTCGCATGTTGCGGACGGCCGGCCGTTTTGTTACGATCTACACAGCCGAACGCATGACCGAGTTATTTGTCCAAATGCGGGCGCACGGCATAGAACCTAAATCTATGCGTGCGGTTCACGGGCAGCTGGAAGCTGAGGCCAGACTCATTCTGGTTCGCGGGACAAAGGGAGCACAACCCGGTACTCGACTGGGACCGCCACTGATTATTTATGATTCTAACGGTGGTTACTCCCAGGAAGTTATGGAGATGTTCGAGCCTTGACAGTGTGATTTAAAGAGGTTATTCAGTACTACCGCTAATTGATGAACCAGTGTGCCGGAAGGGTGGCCGAGTGGTTTAAGGCGGCGGCCTCGAAAGCCGTTGAGGGTCTTCAGGCCTTCCGTGAGTTCGAATCTCACCCCTTCCGCCATGAATTTACGGCGTAATTTTATACAAAAAATTTTGGAAATATTTTTTGCGGAGAGATGTCCGAGTTGGCTGAAGGAGCACGACTGGAAATCGTGTGTGCTGCCAAAAGCGGCACCGAGGGTTCGAATCCCTCTCTCTCCGCCACTCCCGAAAAATGCCTAAAATGCCTAAAATTGGAAATGCCTAAAGCTGAGGTTTCCGATTTTAACTTTAGGCATTTTAGGCATTTTAAACTTTAGGCACTGCAATATGTCCTATCTTGTGCTTGCACGCAAATACAGGCCGCAGACGTTCGATCAGGTTGTCGAGCAGGATCATGTGACCCGCACCCTTAGCAATTCGATTACGTCCAATCGTGTTGCCCACGCTGTGCTTTTTTCGGGGCCCCGCGGCACGGGCAAGACGACTGTAGCCCGCATTCTGTCCAAAGCAATGAATTGTCAGTCAGGACCGCCCGCGCTGCCTTGCAACGAATGCCGTTCATGTCGTGAAATTACCTCGGGCCATGCGGTGGATGTGTTCGAAATTGACGGGGCGTCCAATAACAGCGTTGATCAGGTCAGAGAGCTGCGCGAACATATCAAATACATGCCTGCCCATAGTCCCTTTAAGATTTACATTATCGATGAGGTTCATATGCTCAGTATGCCGGCCTTCAACGCCCTGCTAAAAACGCTCGAAGAACCGCCACCTCATGTTATGTTTATCTTTGCCACCACCGAGCCGCAAAAGATTCCGATAACGATTTTATCCCGCTGTCAGCGCCACGATTTCAGACGTATCAGTCTGAAGTCGATCATTGCCCATATGAAAACCATCTGTCAGCAAGAACATTTTCAGATACCGGAACAGAGCCTGGTTCTCATTGCGCGCGAAGCCACCGGCAGCATGCGCGATGCGTTGAGCCTGCTGGATCAAGTCCTTTCGTGCTCTGAAGGTGAGGCCAGCCATGAGCAGGTGTTGGACATATTAGGCGTCATGGATCGAAAATACGTTTTCGATTTGTGCGGCACCATCCTGCAGGGTGATGTCGGTGCTGTCCTGAACATTCTTGATGATTGCTATAACCGCGGTCATGATCTGAAAAAACTTTACGAAGATCTGCTTGAACATTTCCGTAACTTACTGATCGTTAAATTAGGTCACAACATCGAAAAGCTGGTTGATCTGCCTGCCAGTGAAATCGATCAGATGATGGCCCAAACGAAGGCCGTAACTGCCAGCGTCTTGAACCAGATTCTGGACGACCTCTTTCGGGAAGAAGCCCCGATCCGTCTGGCCAGCGATACCAAACTGGCGCTCGAGATGGCTTTTATACGCCTGGATCAGATAAAACCCGCTTTACCGATTGATGAGCTGATTGATAAACTGGACCTGCTCAGGCAGGAAATTTATAACCAGCCGGTTGACCGCCCAGCGGCGCAAATACCCGGCCAAGGAGCGGTCACATCCGCCGGCGGGCGAAAAACCGATGATCAACAGCCGGGTGCGCCAATCGAACAGCAGCAGATTGCAGCCAAAGTGCCTTCGGCTGCGGCGGACCCCGCTGCTGATCTGACCGCGAATTGGCGGAAACTCTATGACATTATTTGCAAAGAGAATCCCGCTCTGGCAGCGAGTCTGACAAAATGTCGCCTCAAGCAGGTGTCAGCTGATACCGTTGAAATCGAGGTGCTTGACAACGGCTTTACATTGAAAATGCTCGAGCGCGATAAAAATAAGGCTATTTTAAACAGGGTCTGCACAGCCTGTTGGGGCGCTGAAAAAACGGTTGTGCTCCGCACCGCGGCGGAATCCGATGCGGAAAGCCCAAAAAAAAAATCCCAAAATGATCAGGACCTGAAGCAAAAAGCATTAAGCCATCCATTGGTGGCGGATGCCATCGAAATCTTTGATGCTAAACTCATCGATGTCAAATTACGCTGACACCGATTTTAAAAATCAGTTATAACAGGAGGTAACATAATGAAAGGTATGGGCAATATGATGAAACAGGCCCAGAAACTTCAATCGCAAATGATGAAGCTGCAGGAAGAAATGGCCGAAAAAACCGTGGAAACAACGGCCGGTGGCGGCATGGTGAAGGTTATTGCCAACGGCAGGCAGCAAGTGGTATCCATCCAGATCGAAAAAGAGGTTGTCGACCCGGATGATGTGGAGATGCTCCAGGACCTAATTTTGGCCGCAGTCAATGAGGCGCTGTCCAAATCCCAGGAAATGGTTGCCGCCGAAATGAGTAAACTAACCGGTGGTTTAAATATTCCAGGGATTATGTGACATAGGTCTAATCGGTCTAATTGGTTTGATTGGTTGCATTGGTTTAATTTGTTGCGCTCATTTGTAATGGTTGCTGAAAGCAGGCCTCAACCATTTATGAATTCATGCTTTTATTTCAACCAATTGAACAAATAAAACAAACAAAACCAATAAAACAAAAATTCGTATGACCCATTACCCGCCATCGATTCTAAATCTGATCAAGTGTATTGCCAAATTGCCGGGAATCGGTGAAAAAACAGCCGAGAGACTGGCCTTGCACATCCTGCGCTCACCCCGCGCTGAAGTCGAAAAGCTTTCCAACAGCATCATTGCAGCCAAAGAAAAGGTCCGTTTGTGCAAAAAGTGTTTTGGCCTCAGCGATGGTGAGATCTGCCAGATTTGCTCGAACCCTGCCAGAGATGATACGCTTTTATGCGTCGTCGAACAGCCGGCGGATATGGTGGCTATGGAAAAATCAGCCGCTTTCAACGGTCTCTATCACATACTGTCAGGCGTGCTTTCCCCGATGAATGGCATTGGGCCTGAGGACATTCGCCTGGGGGAGTTGATTGCAAAAATTGAGCACGGCCGGGTCAAAGAGGTTGTACTGGCCACCAGCACAACGGTGGAAGGTGAGGCGACGGCTGCCTATATCAAAGAGCGCTTAGAGAACTACCCGCTCAAGGTAACCCGGATTGCATCCGGCGTGCCGATCGGCGGTGATTTAAAATACGTGGATCAGGTGACATTGAAAAAGGCCATGGAGAAGCGCCATGATATGTGAAGTTCTCACACCGGATGATCTGTTTTCCTGCCAGCGCTGTGGGGACTGCTGCAAAGGGTATGGCGGCACCTTCCTGACAGAATCGGATATTCGTCGCATTTGTTGCTATCTGGGAATGAAACGTGAGCGTTTTATGCAGGATGTCTGTCAGATGTCGGGGGGCAAACCCATGATTGCTCAGGCCGAAAACGGATACTGCGCATTATGGGATCAGCAATGTACGATTCACCCGGTTAAACCCCAAATGTGCCGGCGCTGGCCCTTTATCGAAAGTGTCCTGGTGGATGCCGGCAACTGGTATGCCATGGCGGCTGCCTGTCCCGGTATGCGGGTCGACCTCAGCGAGGCGCAAATTCAAAATTGCGTTCGTGCCGTCATTCAGAAGGGCAACGGCAGTTATGATCGGTATATTTGATTCAGGTGTCGGCGGACTGACTGTTGTCAGGGCAATTCTGGATAAAATTCCAGGTTATGACATTGTCTACTTTGGTGATACGGCCCATACACCTTATGGCACTAAAAGTGCTGAAACTGTGGTCGGTTATACCATCAACAATATTGAATTTTTGCTGAGTCAGGGAGCCAGGCTGATTGTGATTGCCTGCAACACGGCATCCAGTTTCGCCACCCCGCGGGTTCTCAAAAAATTTGCGCTTCCGATTTTCGAAGTGATTACGCCTGCAGTCAACCAAGCCCTGGAAGCTTCAACACGTCTGAATTTTGGCATCATTGGCACCCGCGCAACCATCTCCAGCGGCATTTATGAAAAAAAAATTCTAAAAAGCCGGCCGATGGCCCGCATTTACTCTGCGGCCTGTCCGCTGCTGGTCCCTCTGGTTGAAGAAGGGTGGCTGAAAAAGCGTGAAACAGCAATGATTGTTAAAAAGTACCTCCAGCCGCTTAAAAACCGTCAGATCGACACCCTGATACTGGGCTGCACCCATTATCCACTGCTGAAAAATGTCATCCAGACAAAGATCGGAAAACGGGTTAAACTCGTCGACTCCTCAATCTGTATCTCGGAAAGCATCAAACATTTTCTGGACAACAACCGCGACATCG
>JASFGN010000078.1:0-8860 GCA_050123735.1 Desulfobacterales bacterium
TGTCCGGGATTGGCCGAAGGTTTTAGAAAAGCAGATGTGGGCGCGTTCCAGCGCCTTTATCATCGCCATGAGCCTGGGAGCGGCCTCTTACGATCCCCAGTTGATGCAGCGGGTGGTGGATGTGCTCGGCATTCATGTCCAGTTAAATCAAGGCATTACACTGCGAATCCCTCCCCTGCTGACATTGCTGATGGCCATTTTAACCCTGATCACCGCCTGGCGGATGCGAGAGGGTGAAGAGTGGGGCCATCGAAACAATGCGGAGCGGGGACCAACAATCACCGAAGCCTTCAAGCTGACCCTTGCCGCCGGCGGCTGGATTTTGCGCACGCCCTTTGCGCTGATCGTTATCCTGGCCGGATTGGCCTTTGACAACTGCATTCGCATGATCATCACGCTCAACAGCCAGTATTATCGCCTGATCGACCTGCCGGAGGCCTCCTTCGGTTTGATCGGCTCCGGGCTGGCGATAGTGGGGCTGGTGATGCCACGAGTGGCCCGCGGTATGGCGCAAAGGCATTCGCCCGCATTTAATCTGGGCATCATGAGCACATTGACCCTGATCGGGCTGGTGGGCATGACTTTTTTCTGGCCGGTTTTCGGATTGCTACCGGTCATCGTCCTGGTGGCCGTCATCTACCTGGAAAATTTTTTTCAGAGCCACTATCTGAACCGCATTACCGACTCGCACCAGCGGGCCACAGTCTTGAGCTTTAAAGGGCTGTCGTTTAATCTGGCTTACGGCCTGATCGGGGTGCTGTATTCTCTGCTGCTGGCATATCTGCGTTTGGGCGTCAGCGCCGGCCGGCCGGATATCAGCGAGGTGCAACTGGAAAATCTGGTTTTCATCAAATCCATCGCCTGGTTTCCGGGATATTTTCTGTTGACGATGGGCGCAGTGCTGGTGTTTGCCCGCTGGCAGCTGAAAAGCACCGATGAGCACCGGCGCATCGGTTAAAGCTGCGTGTCTATAAATTGGGGTAGCAGGCCGGTGCAACCACTAGATGATGTACTTTTTTGTTGCCTTTTCTCATAAATAAATCTATTTTACACATAGGGCGTAAACGCGCAAAGATCCTATAATCTATAAAACCAAAAAGAATAGGAAAAGAACAATGGCACCATCTGAAAACGGTCGTGACAAGGATTTTGTTTTAAACAGCAGTTACCGCCAAAGCGAATCCATAGAACCCCGCGAAGATGTATATTATGGATCGGGCAGCAGCTCAGGCGGACAACCGTTTAAACATATCTATATTGGCATTGCCGGATTTCTGTTGCTTATTGTCCTGACCGTAACGGTCATTGCCAGAACCTACAGTCTGGCTGAAAAATCACAGTTGCTGGCGCTGCAATCCCGGCTCGAGCAATTGGAGAGCCGTCTGGGATCGATGGATGCCGAAGGGGGGTTAGCCCAGGCCGGCGGCTCAGGCAACCAGCTGATTTTATTGACCGAACGCCTCGATCAGCTGGAAGCCAACATGACCGCCCGCATCAGCAGCCTGGCCACCCAGCTGAATGCCACCGCGGCCAAACCGGCTGCCGAACCCGTAAAAAAGGCCGAAGCTGCCCCTGAAGCCGAGCCCGCCAAAGTCGCCCCGGCCAAGATTCATACCGTCAAGCAGGGCGAAACCCTTTACCGCATCAGCCGCCGCTATGATCTTTCCGTCGATCAGTTAAGACAGTATAACCAGCTGGATTCAAAAGCGTCGATCTATCCCGGCCAAAAATTAAAGGTTTCCTCACCCCAATAGCAATCTTTGGGATCGTTAAATGGTAAAATAGTCGAATTGTTAAATAGTTTGTAGAAAAGTTGAATTCTTTGACCGATTAAAGAAATCTGCGGTTAACGAAACTCAATGGCTCAAAAGGCCCAACCCCTTTTCAAAGGGACCTTGGGCAAGCCAAAGGGCTCAACCCAAAATTATTTTATCTACTTAAGCACCACTCCTTTTTTCCTCAAGTTCACCCGCCCCTGAGCCGATAACAACCCCAGATAAGTGCATACAAAAACACCATTTTTGCAATCCACCGCAATCCATTATCGGGGGTTACCGTGGCTAACCGGAAACCATCTGAAAATCGCAAAAAGATAAATTTCGACCGGCTGACCGAGCTTGTGATTGCCCCTTTTTACCGCATGAACATCGCTCGCAAGTTGATGCTGGGATACAGTGTCCTGCTGTTGCTGCTGGTGGGGATTTCCATCCTGGCGCTGTATAATCTCAACCTGCTCAATGATCTCAACAGCAGTATTCATGAGACCGATCTGCCGGTTGCCAGAATATCGGGCGAAATGGTCGATGTCATCCTGGCCCAGGAATTTTACGTCCAGCGCTACCTTATTTTAAAAAGTCCGGACGTTTTTAAGGATTTTTGGAACAAGGAAAAAGAATTTAATACGCTGATCGAACAGTTACAGGCCCTGCCCGGTCAAAAGGATTACCCGATTCAAAAAATCGTCAGCCTTCAAACCGAATATAAATACATCCTTTCAGAAGCCATTGGCTGGATCGAGGATCCCGAATCGGATATCTCAAAGGCGTTTGAAAAAAATATCAAAACCCAGCAGGAAAAAATCATAAAAGTCATCAAACAGATTCAGGCCCAGGCGCTGCAGCAGCAAAACGAAAAAACAGCCACGACGGCCACCATCGGCCGGTATGCCTTCAAGGCGGCTGCTATTTTATGCGGTTTGGGCCTGCTGTTCGCGCTGACAGCGGCGTTTATCATCACCCATAATATTTCCGGGGCCATCAAAAAATTAAAGCACGCCACCGGCAGGATCGCAGAGGGCGATTTTGATCACCGGCCGCAGATTCCCAACCAGGATGAGCTTGGGGATCTGGCCGATTCATTTGTCACCATGGCCCAGCGTTTAAAGCGGCTGGAGGAGATGTATCTGGATACCAGCCCGCTGACGCGGCTGCCCGGAGGCATCGCCATTGAAAACGTATTGAACAGGCGCATCGAGTCCGGCGCCCCCATTGCCTTTTGTCTGATGGATATCGACAATTTTAAGGCCTACAACGATCATTACGGATACGCCAAGGGCAATGACATCATTCAGGCCACAGCCGAAATCATCAGCGAGGCGGTTGCCCGGTACGGAAGTGAAGATGATTTTATCGGCCACATCGGTGGCGATGATTATGTGCTAATCACCACTCCGGATCTTTATCCGCGCATTTGTCAGTCGATTCTCGATCATTTTGACCGCACGATTCCCGGCTTTTACGATGAAACGGATCGCAAACGCGGCCATATTAGCGGTGAAAACCGCCAGGGCCAGGAAGTTAAATTCCCGCTGGCAAGTCTGTCCATTGCGGTGGTCACCAACGTCAAACGAAAATTTAAAAATCACATCCAGTTCGGGGAGGTGGCCGCCGAAATGAAGGAGCACGCCAAAACGGTGGCCGGCAGTACCTATATGGTGGATCAACGCGGCGATGATTCCCGCAAGGGCAAAAAAGATCGCAAACTCATTAGCCTGCAGGATGCCAAACGGGGCTCAAAAGGATAATAATGCAAAGAATTAAGACACAAACCGTTGTCACATTATTGATGGTACTCGTATTTTATACGGGCGCTTGCACCCATACGACAAACTCCGCCACGACCGCATCGACATCAGCAAAATCGCAGGTTGCGCCAGAGGCGGCCAACGATAAATACAGCCAAGAAATAGCGAAGCTCAATCAGCTCGTTACTAAAAAACCAAAATCCCCGGCAACCAAAGAGACCCATCTGAAGCTGGCACGCCTGTATTCGGATTACCAAAACAACAACCGCAACTATCAAAAAGCCCTTGAGCACCTGCAAACCTATATCCGCCTGGACAACGGCACCATCGACGGTGATACCCTCAACTGGCTGGCGTCGTTAGAGGAAATTGGGCGACTTTTAAAAGAGGTGGACGCACAAAATCGCCGGATCGGCCAGATAAAGAAGAAACTCGAACAATCCCAAAAAGAAACGTCAGCGCTTACCCGCACCAACCGCAAATTAAGGCGCGAGGAAATCAGCCTGCGCGACAAAACCCGCAGACTGGAAGAATCCAACATGAAGCTGCAAAAGACCATTGAAATGCTCAAAGAACTCGACCAGCGGCTGGAGGAAAAAAGGCGCAATTTTAATAGTAAACGATAGTTATATAGTTGAAGGGTCGGGGAGTTTTTCATTCAAATCCTTGAATGGAGCGGAATGAATGATCGTTTGCGAAAACCGCGCACTGTTTGAGTGCATTAGGGATCGTTGCAAAAGAACAGGGACCGGCACGGTGGTGCGAATTGCAAAACAGACCCGGCTTTTAGATAACCTATCGTTATCACGTGCTTTGCTGTTCTTTTGGTACGAGCCTTTATGCACGCGTTTGCGCGGATTTCGCAGGCGATTATTCATGCAGCGGCTCGATCTGGAAAACTCCCCGATCCCTCAATTAAGTTAATGCAAAAAATATGAGATTAACTGCGACAATTATGGTGCTGTCCGTTCTTTGATGCTGCAATCCCACCCATTGGTTGGCTGGAACTGTTGGAAAGGCGATGAAAAAGGAGGTCCGCGACGACAGGAAAACCGAAATTCATCTGAGCAGCTTAACTCTATTTGAAACGGTCGCTTTAATGGTGATTTTGCGCCTGTTGACTTCACACTACCCTTAAAACCGGAAAGCGCCATCTTCGATGTTTATCAGGAGGGGGTCTCCGCAAATGGAAAGCCCTGGTTTCGATTGAAATTACGCCCTACTGTTCCAATCAAACCGGGCAAGGCTTAATCATGAACCCGAAACAAAAATTTGGCGTGGCAGTGATCGTTATTTTGCTGATTATCAGCATCCTTTTTACTGCTTTGAATTTATTCTACTACAATATTCAAAATTATCATATCGGTAAAACGAGGGCGATACTTTTCGATGAAACAGTAATCTCACATGTACGCCAGAAAGATCGTGACGCCGATCCACCTCATTTTTATAAAAACATAATGGTCACCCACGGTGTTCATAAAATGGTATTCATCATTATTGTCATCGTAAACTATATCATCATTGCGATTAGTCTAATCTGGCTATACCGGATTCTTAAAGGCCGGAAAACCTGACCTCTCACTGTCAGAAATACAAACCGGCAAATTTGGGTGTTTGATTCTGAGCCGAAAATTGTCTATGCTCATGCAACCTGCTATATTAAAATTTCACCAAGGTAACCATAAAGGAGCGACCCATGAAAATAAATCCGGAGCTGGCTTCACCCTGCGGCCTGTATTGCGGTGTCTGCGCTATTTATATCGCCCATCGTGATAACAATCAAAAATTCAAAGAAAGACTGCTGGCACTCTACCAGGGCGGCGTTCCCGGCAAAGGCACGCTGCCCAACAGCGAAAACCTTACAATCGAGGATATGCAATGCGATGGATGCATGTCTGATAATCGCTTTATGCATTGTCAGCAATGTGAGATCAGGGATTGCACCGCCGCAAAAGAATTCGGCGGATGCCATGCGTGCGATGAATTTCCCTGCGAACACATTGAAAATTTTCCGATGGTTGTCGGTAAGAAAGTGATTTTAAGGGCCGTGCCCTACAGACGCGAGGTCGGCACTGAAAAATGGATCCAGGACGAAGAAGCCCGCTATTTTTGCACGGAGTGCGGCAACAAAGTGTTTCGGGGGGTTGTCAAATGCAATCGATGCAAAAGCATGCTGGATCTGGACTGATAAACGGGGGTAAAAAAATGAAGGAATCGGTGTAATCGGTTGCCGGAAATCAGTTTGCGGAGATCCCAGCAGAATTGTGGAAGCAGCATGTCAAGCAGACGGCAAAGGAGATTTACAACGGACTGGGCTTTATGACAGAGGACCATCACCGGGTACGCTATTTTGTGGTCAGAGAACTACCGAGAATCGGCAAGCCCATCCCGCCGGAGCGATCGAATTAGCAGGCAAACATGACAGATTTTGACGAACAGATCGAAGCGTTAATCGAATTGCATCGCGGCCTGGAACGCCAGGGTCCGGGAGACCCATCTTTTTCAAGGCATATATTATCCCTTCTGCCTGAATTGCCGGAAAATGCGCACATCGTCGATCTGGGATGCGGCGCGGGAGCAGGCGCGTTAATCCTGGCCGAATGGTTCGACACGACCATCACGGCGGTCGATTTTGCACGTCCGTTTCTCGATGATCTGGAAAGCCGGGCCAGAGCGCAGGGCCTGGATCATCTGATCAAAACCGTCGAGGCAGATATGGGCAACCTCAACTGGCCTCCGGCCAGTATCGACCTGTTGTGGTCGGAAGGGGCGGCGTATAACCTGACATTTGAGGGCGCCTTAAAAACCTGGCGACCCCTGATGGCGCCGAACGGCATTGCGGTCATTTCAGAGATCACCTGGTTCACCACCGACATACCGGTGCCCGTTTTGGAATTCTGGCAGGAGGCCTACCCGCAAATTGCCTCTGAAAGCAAAAATGCAGCCCTTGCCGGGGCTGCCGGATTCGATGTGCTGGGTGTCCATCGTCTCCCCGCTCAGGCATGGTGGACCTATTACTACGATCCGCTCAAAGAGCGCATGGACGCCCTGCGACGATCGGCCGCCCCGGTCATGCAGGCGGTCATCGAAGAAACGGACGCTGAAATCGCGTTTTTCGAAACATACGGGGATAGCTACGGTTACGCGTTTTATCTGCTGAAGGCCGCTTAACGGGATCGCGTCATGCGAAGCATCATATTCTGGGGATTGTTTCCCTTCATATTGCCTCAGGCCATTTACGTCCGAAAGACCGCACCGCGCTTTTCGGCAGCCGCGGGTCCCCGGAAGGGAACTGTGGGGTCCGGCACCAATTATAACCTCATCGCTATCGGTGATTCCATTATCGCCGGGGTTGGGGCCACAACCCTGGCAAAAGCCCTGGTGGGCCAAACAGCCGAAAAACTGTCATTTTTATTGGATTGCAAAATCACCTGGGAGGCCATCGGAAGCATCGGTGCGGTCTCAAATCAGATTATCGAGCACCTTGTGCCCCAATTGCCTGAAAAACAGCCTGATTTCATGGTGGTGTCAGCCGGCGTCAACGATATCACCTCACTTTCAAGTGTTTCCAGATGGCGGCAAAACATAGCAAGACTGCTGGAAGCGCTTTGCTCATATGCGCCAGCCGCCATCATCGCTGTGGCCGGAATTCCGCCGCTCAGAGGCTTTCCGATTTTACCCCAGCCCATGCGGGCGCTGTTTGGCATCCGCGGCGAAACATTTGACCGCATCGCGCGCGATGAAATTTCACACCATGATAATGCCATTTACGTGCCTCTCGATTTTGAGCCCGAGCCGCGCATGTTTTCAGCCGACGGCTTTCACCCCTCGCAGGAAAGCTATCAGGGGTTTGGTGAGATGATGGCAGCGGGGATTGCCGAAAAATTTAAGGCGATCCCGTCGGAGTAAAGGAATTTATTTGAATCAAAACTGAAATTTATCGTGAACCGCAGTTAGTTAAAAGTTAAAGATATCGTCACCGCTCGAAAGGATGCAGCTCGCATGAAAACCATTGGCTTACTTGGCGGCATGAGCTGGGAGAGCACCGAGCTCTATTACCGCTGGATCAACGCAGAAACCAGACGCCTGCTCGGCGGCCTGCATTCGGCCCCGATCGCAATGGTCAGCGTGGACTTTCAGCCAATAGAGGAACTCCAGCACAGGGGCGATTGGTCAGCTGCCGGCGCCATTCTGGCACACAAAGCACTTCAGGTGGAGGCCGCCGGCGCCGACTTTTTGTTGATCTGCACCAATACCATGCACAATGTGGCTGACCGGGTGCAAGCGGCCATCAGCATCCCGCTGCTGCACATTGCGGACGCGACTGCCGGCCGGATCAAGCAAGCAGAAATGGACACCATTGGATTGCTGGGCACAAAGTTTACGATGGAGCAGGACTTTTACAAGGGCCGCCTGGAGCAAAAAGGCATAAACGTGCTGGTTCCTTCAAAAGAAGATCGCGATATCGTTCACCGCGTTATCTATGAGGAATTGTGCCTGGGGAATGTGCGCGACAGCTCGCGCCGGGCATACCTGCGCATCATCGATCGACTGCATGCTGCCGGTGCCCAGGGTGTCATCGAGGGCTGCACCGAAATTGTCATGCTCGTGCAACAGGAGCACACCCGTGTGCCGCTTTTTGACACCACAGCCATCCACGCCCAGCAGGCGGTTACCGAGGCTCTCAAATGAACTATGCCGCTGCATGAAATTGGATGTTTTCCCGGCACAAATCCCGTAGGAAGAAGAAAGGATAAAAAAATGGCCTTTTTCGAAGATCGGATTGTGACGGATTCAATCGAAATCAAAACAACGCCTGAAAAAATCTTTGACTTTCTTACCGGTATTGTCGACGATGACAGCTACCGGGAGTGGCATCAGAAAGACCACGTAAGCTTCCGCTGGCTTGAAGGTAACCCGTGGGCCGAGGGGTCCGTTATGTATGCCGAAGAATACCTTCACGGAAAATTGCATAAGCTCAAATTTAAGATCACTAAAGTCGTGCCCAATCAAAGAATCGAATACAGCCCGACATCCCGCTTCATGCGAACCTATTTTCCGAAGAATGAATTTATCATTGAGCCCAAAGAAGCGTCCTGCCTGTTTATTGCATCCGGGATCTACCGCCTGGGGTGGCTGGGTAAAACCTTTTTCAAGAAAGCCATCGACAGGGGTCTGGCAAGTGCGAAAAAGCATATGCAGGAAGAAGGTCAAAACTTAAAAAGAATTCTGGAAAACGGGTAACCTGTAGCGCCGTGATCGCCTCACGAAACGTTGCCTTTAATCGGATGTAACTTTATGATATTATGATAAAATTCGGTCAAGCGGGCAAAG
>JASFGN010000079.1:0-8854 GCA_050123735.1 Desulfobacterales bacterium
TATTATGCCAGAAAGCTATTTAGCAAAAAAAACAATCAGGGTTCAATAAAATTCAGCGTTTCAGGAAAAAACTTAGGCGCTTGAAGACCTCCAGTATAATGACGACCGATCATAACATAATACACTTACTCAACAAATGAACCTCGGCAAAGCCGAAACGAGGCTAAAATCTGCATGACCCAATTTACAAAGACATCCGAGTATGCTAAACATCATCCTTCACAATTTAGGTAACATCGATTTAAATAATTCAAGGATATCTCAAAAATATAGGAGCAACAACTATGACCCAAGAGCGTGAAAGTATCGATTTTGATGTACTGTTTGTTGGTGGTGGCCCGGCCAGCCTGGCAGGAGCGATTAAATTGCTGCAACTGGCCAAGGAAAAAAAATTGGAGCTGGAAGTGGCCCTGATCGAAAAAGGCGCCGAAATCGGGTCGCATGCCTTGAGCGGTGCCGTCATGGACCCGATCGCTCTGAATGAGCTCATACCGGATTACGCCCAAAAAGCGTGCCCGGTGGAGGCCACTGTGCGGGGGGATGAATTTTATTATTTAACCCAAACCTCTGCCATCCGAATGCCGTTTGTACCCAAACCGATGCACAACACAGGCAGCCTGATCATCAGTCTCTCCCGATTCACCCGCTGGCTGGGGCAAATCGCAGAAGAGATGGGGGCCAATATATTCCCCGGATTTGCGGGCAAAGAGGTCCTTTACGCTGAAGACGGGAAAACCATTGTCGGCGTGCGTACCGGCGACCAGGGCATTGGACCTGATGGGAAACCCAAAGCCAATTTTGAGCCCGGCATCGATTTGAAAGCCAAAGTCACGGTATTCGGAGAAGGCGCCCGTGGCAGTTTGTTCAAGGAAATCGATAAAAAATAGGCCTCATGAAAGACAAAATGCCCCAGGTATTTGAGACCGGCATCGAAGAGGTCATCGAGCTGCCCGAGGAATCCAATTATTTTAAAACCAGCAAAGGCAACGATATTCATCTGATGGGCTACCCCATCGGCCTGTATGTACCCGGCGGTGCCTTTATTTACGAAATGAGCGACAATCGCCTGACCCTGGGGTTTTTGACCGGACTTTGTTACCAAGACCCCTTGCTGGATCTGTATGATACGTTTATCAAATTCAAGAGCCACCCGTTTGTAGCCAAGATCATCAAAGGCGGCAAGGTTATCGAGGCCGGTGCCAGAGCCGTGGCCACCGGTGGATATTACACATTGCCCAAACTGGCGGTTGACGGCGGTCTTTTCATCGGCGCCAGCGCCGGTATCCAATACATGCCGGGACTAAAAGGTATCCATGTATCCATGAAATCGGGCATGCTCGCCGCAGAGGCCATCATGGCAGCAATGGAGAAGGAAAGCTTTGACCAGCAGACCCTTCAAGTCTATGGTGACTTATTTGAAAATAGCTATATTAACGATCAACTCTATGAAGGCCGCAACTTTTACCAGGCGCTTTCAAAAACCAATCCGATGAAATTTGTCCACCTGGGTGCCCAACACGTTACCGGCGGACGGGGTTTTGTGGATAAAATGCCCTTGGAAGAAGATTATAAATCGCTCAAGCCGCTCGCTGGCGAGACGGTTGAGGCAAAGTCGTCGGTCGATCCCAAAATATACGATGGCAAGCTGTATGTGGACAAGCTCACCAGTGTTTATCTGTCCAAGACCAAGCACCGTGAGGATCAACCGTCCCATATCATCGTGCATGACACCGATCTGTGTATCAATACCTGTTATCCCAGATACCGCAGCCCCTGCATCCGCTTCTGCCCGGGGGATGTTTACGAAATTGAGACCGATGACAAAACCGGCAATAAACGGCTGAAACTCAATCCTTCCAACTGCCTGCATTGCAAGACCTGTGATATTAAGGATCCCTACGAAAATATCACCTGGACATGCCCGGAGGGGGGAGAGGGACCGGGTTACACGTTGTTGTAAACTAAACAGAGGTCAGAAGTCAGCGGTCAGATGACAGAAGTCAGAAAGAAATACATTTCGAGCATCCGCGGATGCCAGGGCAGCAGGCGCGGATGGTTTTTTTAAACAGCGAAAGGAAGCTGGTGCAGCACAAATGAAACATGTTATCTTTACATTTACCCTTGCAATCGCGATTGCTATATTGCTGATGATTCCCGGTCATATATCAGCCGCCGATAAATATCAGAAAATGATCAACTGCGACCTGCATGCCGGCCCCTGCACCCAATCTCTTTCAGAAACTACCGTGACCCTCGAGGTCACCCCCAGGCCGGTAAAGGCCCTGCAAAACCTGTCTTTCAAGGTTACCCTGTCGGGAAACCAGGTAATATCGACCAAAGCCCCTTATATTGATCTGGGAATGCCGGGCATGAATATGGGTCCTAACCGCGTACAGCTCAAATCCGCCGGCGGCAATTCCTATGCAGGCCAGGGCGTCATCGTCAAGTGCCCCAGCGGCCGCCGGACCTGGCAGGCGACGGTCACCATCCCCGGTGCAGGCCAAACCGAATTTATCTTCGATGTTATCTACTGAAACCCTATTTCTGCTGTACCTTTCCACCGGATTTACGATCGGTTTCGGACATTGTATCGGCATGTGCGGGCCGATTGTCGTCAGCTTTAGCCTCAACCTCAAAGAGAAAAGCATTTTAATCCCCCAGCTGCTGTATCATCTGGGCAGAATTGGGACCTATATCATCCTTGGAGGCGTGGTGGCCGCCGCCGGATCTTTGACCATAATCACCGCCAACATCGACACGATTCAAAAAGGCGTGATGATTTTTACCGGCGCTTTGATCATGATTTTGGGGTTGGCTATGGCCGGATGGGTTCCGCTGGGCAGGGTCTTTGGAGATCATTCCAGCCCGGTCGGCTTCATTTCAAAAGGGTTCGGTAAATTGGTGCGCCAACAATCCACCCTGGTCTACCTGCCGATGGGACTGTTGCTCGGACTTCTGCCCTGCGGCCCGGTGTATACGGCGCTGCTGGGGGCTGCACGCGCCGGCATGGAGGCCGGTTCTACCCACCGGGGTGTGCTGACCGGCATGGGGTTAATGGCGGCCTTCGGATTGGGTACCGTGCCGGCGCTGTTTCTGGTAGCCAAACTGGCCGACATGGGCTGGCTGAAATCAAGAACCATTATCTATAAAATCGGTGCGGTTTTGATGATCATCGTTGGTTTCATATTTATCATCAAAGCCATTCGTTATTAGTCCTTAACGGACACCCGGAGGTTGGCTTTTATAGCGCTTGTCATGAATACATTCCGCATGTTTCTGTCATTTTGAAACAATTCAGGAGAATCTGTATGCTTGAGCAAAATGTATTCGTTGCCTTTGGCCTCACCCTGTTTGCCGGACTGGCCACCGGCATCGGCAGCGCCCTGGCGTTTTTTGCCAAACGCACCAATACCAGATTTCTATCGCTGGCACTGGGATTTTCAGCCGGGGTGATGATATATGTTTCCTTTGTTGAAATTTTCTTCAAAGCCCGGGTTGCACTGACTGAAGTTTATGGCCTCACCAAGGGCACCTGGTTGACGGTGATTGCTTTTTTCGGGGGGATTTTTCTGATCGGTATCATCGATAAGCTGGTGCCGTCTATAGAAAATCCTCATGAGATCCGGGGTGTCGAGGAAATGGGCCCTGAAAAAGTCAGTGACAAAAACCAAAAACTGTTGCGCATGGGGATGTTCACGGCATTGGCCATTGCGATTCATAACTTCCCGGAAGGTCTGGCCACTTTTGCAGCCGCCCTGTCCGATCCGGCCCTGGGTTTATCCATAGCGGTGGCCATTGCCATCCACAACATCCCGGAAGGAATTTCAGTCTCGGTTCCGATTTATTATGCGACCGGAAGCAAAAAAAAGGCCTTTTACTACTCCTTTCTTTCCGGAGTTGCCGAGCCCGTCGGTGCTCTCATCGGATATTTTATCCTGCTTAATTTCTTCAGCGATTTTGTCTTCGGCATCCTGTTTGCGGGGGTTGCCGGTATCATGGTTTTTATCTCCCTGGATGAATTGCTGCCCTCCGCCCAAAAATATGGCGAACACCACCTTTCCATTTACGGCCTCATCGTCGGAATGGCCGTAATGGCCTTGAGTTTACTGCTGTTTATGTAATTTAGTCTTTGACTTGAGTTGGAACAGTCTTACCTTTTAGGTTAAACTGAATCCCAATTTGAAAGTATCAGAGGTAAGTGTCGAATGGCGGTCCGAGCCACGCACAAAAGATGCAGGCGCATCCGTTGTAAAGCACCGATTACGCTTGAAGACAGGCGCACGGGGTTTTATTATCCGGGTATCCTGCACAACTACAGCAAAAGCGGGCTGTATTTTGAATGCGCTTATGCCCATCGGCCGGGCCGCAAAATACGCATCAAATCCAATGGCCTTCCTTTTGGCAGAAAGACGAATGGTCGCCTGGCTGAAGTCACCAGGCGCACATTATTGGACCGACGTCGTTCGACCCGCTTATTCGGGGTGGGTGCCAAATTTTGTTAAACCTATCTCAAAAATGTATCTAACGCCCAATAGCGTTGTTGTGAGCCTCCTTAAAATGCTCACATACTGAATATGTATGCTGCGCTTTTGCGTCGGCTCACGCCTTGCTCTTGGGCGTGATCTACTATTTTTGAGATAGCTTAAAGCTTACAGAAAGTCACAGCCTTCCTGCTTTAATGATTGCCACCAGCAACCAGATCCCCATAATAGCAGCGACCAGATAGCCGATGATGCCGATCAATGAGATGCCATAGACAAGCGGTGGAATTTCGGAAATAACAATCAGCGCTGATCCGATGATCAGAGCAGCGATGATGATGGCAAAAGACATGCGGTTGCTGGTCTGATCCTGGGTGGCCAACATAGAATCAAGCCCTTTGTGTTCTAATTGAAGGCTTAGTCTTTGCTGTCGGATCATGCCGGTCAGATCCATCAAATCCTTTGGAAATTGGTGTAGAAATTGAAGCAAACGCGACATCATGTCATAAACATCAGCGGATATCCGCTTGGGCCCGAAGCGTTCGAGCTTAACCCGCTCAATAAAAGGGCGCGCATGCGCAATCAGATCAAAATCCGGGTCCAGCGCGCGGCCAACACCTTCGACAGAACTCAAGGCTTTAATCATCAAGAAAATATCGGGCGGAAGTCGCAGCCGAAACCGCATGGTCAGGTGGAGTAAATCCTGTAGCAGTTTTCCAATTTCCATATCCTTTAATGGCTTGTAGAAATGACGCCCCATAAAATCAGCGACTTCTCTTTCAAGCGCACGGATATCGGGCTCTTCATCCCAATCAGTCAGATTCAGCAGCACCTGGGATGTTTTGACCTCCTGCTGATGAACCACACTGTCCATCAAATCAACAAACGCTTCGCGGGTGGCGCGATCCACAAGCCCCATCATGCCATAGTCCACCAGACAGATCACATTGTCCGCCAGGACAAAAATATTTCCGGGGTGGGGATCGGCATGAAAAAAACCATGCTCGAAGGCTTGCTTGAGCACCAATCCCACAATGCGCTCCGCAATGACTTTTCTATCCAGTCCGGCTTTATCAATTGATTCGATTTTGGAAATTTTAATGCCTTCGATCAATTCGGTTGTCAGGACTCGTGAGGTGGTAAACTCTCGGAATACGGCCGGTATGTAGATATGGGGAATATCCAGGAATCGGCGGGCAATACGCTCCATATTGGTGGCTTCGTTGCGATAATCAATTTCCTTTTCAAGGGTGCGCGCAAATTCTTCGACGATTTTAACCGGTCGATGGATTTCAAATTCTTTTATGTGGCGCTCGGCAAGCGTGGCCAGATGAAGCATAATTTCGAGATCGACCTCTATGGTCCTCTGAATGTCGGGTCGCTGAAATTTAACGGCAACAGGTTCACCGTCTTTGGTGCGGGCTTCATGCACCTGACCGATGGAGGCCGATGCCAGTGGCTTTTCGTCCAGTTGATCGAATAATTTTTCGGCGGGCAGACCAAACTCGGATTCAATAACCGTTTTGACATCTTCAAAAGGAAAAGGCGGCACCTCATCCTGGAGTCGGGACAGTTCTTCAAGAATATCGACCGGGACAAGATCCGGGCGCGTGGAAAGAATCTGCCCGAGTTTAATGTAGGTCGGGCCCAGTTCTTCAAATGCCATTCGCAACCGCTGGGGTCGGGTCAGTTTCGCAACCCGCTCGGCCCGTTTTCTGGAAATGGCCTGCAGACCGGCGCCGATGTATTGATCAATACTGAGCCTGTCCAGCAAATCCCCAAATCCGTACTTAAACAATATTGCCAGAATTTGCCGATAACGATTCAAATGTCGGTAAGTCCGTCCGATGACACCTATTTTTCTGATACTCAACATCTGAACCCTTTAAACGAGCGTCTTCTCGCTTCCGACCGGCCGAGGTGTATTTTATCGCCGCCGGCCGCGGCTTATTTTTTGGCTTTGGCGGTGCGGGCGCGTGTTTTCGGTTTTGCCCGGCCGGCGGTTTTTTTAGCAGCAGTTGTTTTGCTTTTCTTGGCAGCGGTTGTGGTGCGTTTCTTGGCGGCTGTTTTGCGGACACCTTTTTTGGATGCCGTCGTTGCGGTTGCCTTTTTGAGCTGCCGGATTTCCTTTTTCAGGGCCTTAATGTCGGCAGCTGTGGCGATATCCATTTTTTTCAAGATATCCTTGACCGTTTTTTCGATGTAACTGCTGGTCTTTTTCTGGGTATCATCATAGCGTTTTCTCATGTCCGTTAAAAACTTAGATCCTTCTTTTTCAGACATCTTGGCTTTTTTGACGAGCTCCTTGGAAAGCGCTTCCACCTCATCCCAGGTTTTGGCGGCCAGACCGGCGCCCGCCAGATAGGTCTTCTTCAACATTTCGAGCATGGGGACCTCCTTTTGCTTCCTACAATACAAGATTAAATGAAACATCTTTTCTCTGCTGCTCATATTGTAGCAGATAATCCGAAAAATAAAACAGGAATATTAAAATACAACTATTAATTCTTCATTGAGACCGTTGCCCGCATGCCCGCTTGCCGGATAATTAAAAGGAGGCAATATTTTTAGGGGAGTGGCAATCCTTCTATCCGAAAGTCTGCGAATCTGATTCAATTATCTTATAGATAAAGCAGTTTATTGTCGCAATGGATTAAAAGCGATAGAGGCTTGTTCAAAAGGGATGAATAAAAAGTCAATTTCCTGTCTGGGAGTGAGGGATTTTTTTATTTGATAATTGAAATTAAAACAGATCTCAAAAATAATAGATCACGCCCAAAGGCAAGGCGTCGATTCGGTTTGAAAGCGGAGCGTACACGGAGTACGTGAGTATTTTAAACCGAATCGCAACACAGCCTTTGGGCGTTAGATGCATTTTTGAGATCGGTTTTATTTGATTTTGCCGAGGACGGCAGATGCGATGGTATTCTTTTGTATCTCCTTTGTGCCTTCATAAATTTCGCAGATTTTGGCATCCCGGTAAAACCGCTCCACTTCATACTCGGTCATGTAACCGTACCCGCCCAACAATTGGATGGCCTCATCCGCCACTTCAACCGCCGTGCGGGCAGCATACATCTTGGCCATCGAAGTCAATTTGGGATCTATGCGTCCCTGATCAAAATTCCAGGCAGCCTTGTAGGTGATCAACCGCGCCAGATCAATTTTGGTGATCATGTCAGCCAGTTTGTGCTGGGTTACCTGAAATTGCGCAATTTTCCGGCCGAACTGCTCGCGCTCTTTCACGTAGGCCAGGGCGCGGTCATAAGCGCCCTGGGCGGTGCCCAGTGCCTGGGCCGCCACCAGAATGCGACTCTCATCAAAAAACTCGAGCACCTGATAAAATCCTTTACCCGCTTCTCCGATGAGATTGGAAGCCGGCACCCGCACATCCTTAAAATTGACTTCGGCGGTGGCCATTGTGTGGATGCCCATCTTGTCGCCCACATCGGCAGCGGTTATCCCCTCACGCTCGGCTTCCGCCAGAATAAGGCTGATGCCCCTGTAAGTGGGCTGACATTCGGTGTCTGTCTGGCACATTACCGAATAAAAGCCGGCCATCCCGCCATTGGTGATAAAGGTTTTTGTTCCGTTGATCACCCATTCGTCTCCATCGCGCTCGGCGGTCGTGTCCAGTGATGTAATATCGGAACCGTGGCCCGGCTCGGTAAAGGCACCAGCAGACAGCATCTGCCCTTCGGCAACCGGTGGTAAAAACCTTTCTTTTAATTCATCGCTGCCGAAACGCAGCACGCACTCGGATGCAAAACTGGACAAAATAATTGCAGCACCGATAGATGAATCCCGGGCACAAAACTCATCGGCGATAATAATATTTTCCAGAACGCCCAGGCCCTGTCCGGAATATTCTTCAGGAAAGTGCACCCCCACAAAGCCCAGATCGCAGGCTTTTTTCCAAATTTTGGTAGGAAACTCGTGTTTGCGATCCAATTCCAGGGCCAGCTCCTTATCGAATTCACCCCGGGCGAATTCCCGTGCTGCTTTCTGTATTTCTTTTTGTGATTTCGTTAGTTCAAAATCCATGTTTATCCTCCCCGTGTACAAATTGCTGCGTTTGGTTTACATTCGGATAACGAGAGGTCGGGTAGCGCAGGGGAATCTCACCCCCACGCCCCCACAGATCGGTACGTGACAGTCTCCCGTCATACCGCTCCTGCCAGCCCTCCCCTTGAGTCCTCGCGGTCTCAAGTCTACGCAAAAAGAACCCGGCTCCTCCCCCGCTACGGCGGGGTTGACCTTCGCTTGCTGCGAGCTGGCTCATCCCCTTCGCTCCAGTCCCATTACAGGACCTTCAACACTACTACAGGACGATCCGCCCCTGTGCTTCGCATCGGTACTCTCACGCTTGTGGG
>JASFGN010000080.1:0-8793 GCA_050123735.1 Desulfobacterales bacterium
CCTCGACAGCCGAAACCAACGCGTGACCGATGCTGCCAAGCATCGCATGATAGGGCCATATCGTCAGATCATACTTGCCGCCTTCTTTCAATTTCTGCGCGTAATGAAGTAGATATTCCTGGCCGTAATCTTCATCGATTTGAAGAATGGAGGATAACGCTCGATTGAATTTCCAAATACCACCCTTAATATCTTGCGGATTGATGAGCGTGTAAGGATTTGGATGTTCCCCCTTATCATTGACCAGAAATATACTGTGAAAAATCTGCGTAACCTGATGGGTATCCATGGTTGGGCAGATTTCGGTGATGACATTGAGATTGCGATACATGAATTCACACAGCCGTCGGTTATCATCGACGGCTGCCGTTCCGGAATTTCCGGCCACATAAAGCTCAAAGTCCGGAATACAGAACGTATTTTGTACATCGACCAATAACAGGCAAATTTTAGGCGTATCACGGTAAGCCGGCTGCAGATTATGCTGTTTGGCCCAATCTTCAGCATCTTTAGCCCTTTGCTGATAGGAAACTTTCCAGACTTCAGCCACGCTTTGCGGATTGAAATGAGACGGGATAGGGAGTTCAACAGGTGCCATAACAAATCCTTCCACTTATAGCGATTGTCAAAAAAACGTTCCGTTTGCGGAAGGTTTTTTTGTTACAACCGCTTATGCCGCCATCCTTTTAATTGGAACGTATTTATGACAAGCGGTATAAAGGTTACTGTGTTCGATACACTTCGGAAGGTGGCCTCTCGCATACATCAATATGCCAGTAGTTTTTGGGTGTGTCAATGATAGCAGGACCAACAGCAGGTGCACAAAGACAGGGCTAACAGCACCGGGGCATCTTGATCGAAAATATCAATAATCAGGAGGATATGGAGCTGAACCGCCTTTGATCGAATCTTTCGGCCACCAATTTTGGAGTTTCCTGTTTGCGATGACAGGCAACCCGATGACCGCTTTCGACAGCTTCAAGCAGCGGTTCTTCTGCTCGACAACGATCCGTAACAAACGGGCAGCGGGTATGAAAGCGGCAACCCGCCGGCGGGTCGGCGGGATCGGGCACATCGCCGCTCAACACAATGCGCTGCTGTTTGTGAGTGACATCCGGAATGGGGATCGCCGACAGCAGGGCGTGCGTGTAGGGATGCAACGGTCTGGAGAAAATTACCTGTGTGTCGGCCAGTTCCACGATTTTGCCCAGGTACATGACCGCCACCCGATCGCTGACGTATTTGACCACCAGAAGATGATGGGTGACAAACATATAAGTTAATTGCAGCGTTTGCTGCAATGATTTTAGCAAATTGAGGATCTGGGATTGGACCGAAACGTCCAGAGCCGAGGTCGGCTCATCGAGCACGATAAACTCGGGGTCGGTGGCGATCGCCCGGGCGACGGCAATTCGCTGTCGTTGCCCTCCGGAAAATTCATGCGGATAGCGCAGCAGGTGGTCGCGGGTTAAACCCACCCGCTCGAGTAAACTCAGGACCCGATCCTCGAGATCGCGACCGCTCATTCGCTGCAGGGTTCTGATGGGTTCGGCAACAATGTTTTTGACCAGCATCCGTGGATCCAGCGAAGTGGTCGGATCCTGAAAGACCATTTGCAGTCTGTTGCGCAGGCCGAGTTTTTTGATTCGGGACCTTTTGATGCGCGCCAAGTCAGCCGTTGCTGTAGACGCAGCAGCTGCAGAATAGTAATAGATATGTCCGCCGGTCGGCTTAAAAAGGCGCACGATGGCCTTGCCGGCGGTGGTTTTACCGCATCCAGATTCGCCCACCACCCCGAGGCATTCCCCGCGGTAGATGTCCAGATCGATCCCGTCCAGCGCCCTGACGGCGCTGATTTCCCTGCGCAGCACACCCCCATGAATGGAATAGTGCTTTGTCAGATTTTTCAGCTCGAGTATTTTATCCATCATAAAGGTTCTGGGGTCTGGGGTCATCCGTTGTCTGACATCTGTCTTCTGTCATTTTGAGGCGGCCCAGTAGCAGGCCACCAGATGATTTTTGCCGATTTCGGTCATTTCGGGAAAGGCCTCCCGGCAAATCTCCATGGCGTGCGCGCAACGGGGATGAAACCGGCAGCCACTCGGCGGCGTAACCAGATTGGGCACATGGCCGTCAATGCTTTTCAAGTCATCTTCCATGGTAAATTTGGGCACAGCATCGAGCAGGGCCCGGGTATACGGGTGCAATGGGTTCTGGAACAGATCTTTGACATCGGCGACTTCGCACAGGTTGCCGGCATACATAACGCCAACCCGGTCGCAGGTTTCCGCCACCACACCCAGATCATGGGTGATCAGTAATATCGAGGAAATCTCTTCCTGTTTCAAACGGCGCAGGAGTTCCAAAATCTGCGCCTGAATCGTGACATCCAGATTTGACGTGGCTTCATCCGCGATGAGCAAAACCGGGCTGCAGGCCAATGCAATCGCAATCACAATGCGCTGCTTCATCCCTCCGGATAGATTGTGAGGATATAGATCCACAATTTGATCGGGATTGGACAGACCCAGTTTGGTGATAATCTCAACGGCACGCCGCCGGGCTTCTTTTTTTAATCTGCTCTGCCAGTGTTTTAGGATCGGAATCCGATCCAATAGATTGAGAATCAGGGCATCCGGCTGCCGTGCGGCGATGCGGTAAACAGCCTGCTGAAATTGTTTTAGCGGAAAGAGCGTGCGGCAGTCTCTCGATTCAAGCTCCTCAAGGACTGATGCGTACAGTTTTTCTTTTTGATGAAATAAAAAGCTTTCGCCAATCTGGTCCCCTATGCTCATGGTCGGGTTCAAGGCTGCATTCGGTTCTTGAAAGATCATGGAAATGCGGTCGCCGCGCAGGCTTTCCATAAAGGCCTCTGATTGCGCAAGCAGGTCCAGCCCTGCGTGCCGGCGATTTTCATCCAGATAAACGATCACCTTACCCTCTTCTATGCGTCCGGGCTCCGGCACAATGCGCATGACAGAGCGCACGGTGACGCTTTTACCGCAACCGGATTCACCCACCAGACCGAAAGTAGCGCCGTGATCAACCACCAGGCTGACTCTGTTCAGCGCCTGAACCACCCCTTCGTAGGTGTAGAAGTGGGTCACCAGGTCGATTGTTTCCAGCAATTTAGCCATCTTATTTTTTTATTTAGACAGGATTTACCCGCCTTCGCTCAAGAGCTTCGGCGCGCCAGGCAGGATTTTATTGCTTTCCGGATCTGCCGTTCCATAATCACGCTCAAGGTTGGTGAAGGCGGGTTCGTTCCGGCAAAGAAAATTAAACATTCCGCATTCGAATCATCTTCGTCTGAGTTTCGGGTCGAAGGCGTCGCGCAGGGCGTCGCCGATCAGGTTCCAGCCCAGTACAAAAAGAACGATGCACCCGCCGGGAATGACAATCGTATACCAGAATTTGAGCGGATCATCGGGCGGGCCGACGATATAGTTTCGCGCCAGCGCCACCATTTGTCCCCAATCCGCATATCCTTTGGGCGCCCCCAGCCCCACAAAACTCATAAAGGAAGCGGTAATCACCATCGAGCCCATGTCCATTGAGGCCATGATCAAAGCCGGATAGATCGCATTGGGTAAAATATGGCGCAGAATTATCTTCATATCCGAGACCCCCATGATTTTGGCGGCCTGAACAAAATCCTGGTCCCGCAATGTCAGAATTTCAGAACGAATCACACGCACATACCAGCGCCAGCCCACCAGCGCCAGCGCGATCATGATTTTGTCAAGTCCCCGGCCAAAGGCCACCACAATCGTCATGGCCAGCACCAGCGTGGGTATGGCCCATATGATATCGGTGATCCGCATGAGCACCTCATCAACGATACCGCCATAATAGCCGGATATGGCCCCCAGGGCGATTCCCGCCAGTGCGGCAATACCCACCACAAAAAGCCCGATCTTGAATGCCGTGCGGGTGCCCCAGACGACACCATAAAAGATGTCATACTGACCGGAAGCCGTGCCGAAAATATGGGTCTTGTTTGGCGGTTTGGGGGTCGGCGAAAAACCTTTGTGCGGCATCAGATAAGGATTGTGGGCGTACTGGGGTGGCGCGATGTAAGGTGCAAAGACCGCCACCGCCAGGAAAAACAGGATCAACACAAACCCGATGACCGCAGAAGGATTTCTGAAGATTCGATGCAGCGTAAATTTAAGCTCACGCAGTCTGGGGTGCTGTGAATTCATTGCTTTAGTCACTTTAGGTCACTTCTAACTTTAGGGCACTTACTTTAATGCCTCTTTGAAACAGCTTTCACTGTAGCCGAATCCTAGGATCAATATACGCATACAAAATATCCAGCGTCAGGTTGGTGATTACAAAAATAACGGCCATAAACAGGCAAATACACATCAGAACCGGGATATCGAGCTGGACGGCTGATTCCGCCAGCCACCAGCCGATACCATGCCGGTTATAAACCACTTCGACAGCAACACTGCCTTCCATTGATAGGGCAACCAGCTGACCGGCCACCGTTATGACCGGCAACAGAGCATTACGCCGTGCGTGTTTGATGTGAATCGTTTTTTGATCGGCGCCTTTGGCGACGGCCGTAATCACGTATTCTTTGGATAGCTCCTCGATCATTCCCGAGCGCATCACCCGCATATTCAGAGCCACCACAACGATCACATAGGTCAGCACAGGTAAGACCAGATGCGACAGAGCATCCAGGGTAATGTCCAAACGCCCGTTTAAAATGCCATCCAACGTGTATAAACCGGTGTAGGCCTTAAATGAATCCGGATTATCCAGAATGAACATGCTCAGGTGGTCGCTAATCACGCCCGGTGATAAAATTTGAAAATACCCGTAAAAAATCATCAGCAATACCAGCGCAAATAGAAAGGTCGGCAACGACCAGCCGACAATGGCAAGGATACGGGTGCTGTGGTCAATCCAGGTATCCCGATGGATCCCGGACAAAGTTCCCAGCCAGATGCCAAAAATAATCACAATCGGAGCGGCAAATAAATTCATCTCCAGGGTAACCGGAAAGTAATTCCAGAAGGCTTCGGACACGGGCCTGCTGGCTACCAGAGACCAGCCCAGGTTGCCTTTAAAAACTTCTTTTATCCAGCGAAGGTACTGGATGTAAAAGGGATCATCCAGGCCGAATTGTTTAATAATTCTGGGGATGTCTTTGGCTTGCTGGGGTGAAGTGACGAAGGTGGCGGCTCTGCGCTCGGGACTGAAGGTCATTAATATGCCAAAAATCAGGACGGATACCCCGAACAGCACAAATATCAGCAACAAAGACCGGCGCGTAATATAGGCGAGCATAATTATCCGGTTGAGCCGGTTGGGCCCGCTGAGCCGGTAAAGCCGACAAAGTAAGGAAAAGAACTAACCGGCTAACGGGCCAACGGGCTCAACCTTTTAGAGCTTTTATTTTTTATAGATGCGCTTAAGGATCTCATTATCATCGGTGAACATGGCATTGGGGACAAAGCCGTGCACATAATCGCGGTAAGCGCGGACCACAATCTGCTGGTAGAGCGGAATGCCGATGGCGTCGGTATACCAGATGTCCTGAAGCTGAGAATAGAGTTGCGCGCGTTTGTTCGGATCCACATTTTCAATGCCCGCATCGCAGAGGGCATCGATTTTGTCGTTCTTTAGGGCCATAAATTTGCCGTAATAGCCGTTGGAATGCATAAACGGATAGACAAAATTATGGGGATCGGCATAATCTGCTCCCCAGCCGCTTAGGAACATCGGGTACTGGAAATCGCGGATTTTGACAACATAATCCTTCCACTCCACATTGCGCACATCGATTCTAAATTTAGGGTTCAGCGACATTATATTTTCAGCCAGCATCACTGCCGCCGCCTCGCGCATTTCATTGCCCGTATTGTGGGTAATGATCATTTTAAAGCCCTTTTCCCACACCTGGCCGTCCCAGGCTTTTTTCATATATTCAGCAGCCTTTTTTAAATCAAACGCATACACCGGCACCTCTTTGTGAAACGGCAATCCTTCGACGTTGGGGCTGGTAGGCATAATGACCAGGCCGTGAAACACGTCCTGCTTGTATGTCTCACGATCAAAGGCATGCAGAAACGCTTTGCGGACGTTAATATCGGAGAAGAAATCCGGGGGAATACCGTTGCCGTCCAATTTGCCGCTACCGATATTCGGATTACCGGCCGGATTGATTTTGCGGCAAAACATCCCGGCCGTAAAACCTAACTGGGGCACCTCGTAGATCTTGAGTCCTTGCATGGCTTTGACTTCCGGCACGTAAGGCGTATCGACCACCACCCGGTCGGCATCACCATTTTGAAGCATCAGCTTGCGGGTGCTCCATTCTTTGACATACTTGACGATAGCGGTCTTGATTTGGGGCCGGGGCCCCCAGTAGCCTTCAAAGCGTTCAAATATAAACTGTTTGGCCGGTTCCCACTGTTTGAGCTGATAAGGCCCGGTGCCGTTTTCGATTTTTTGCAGCGGTTCGTGACCGGGCGCCGGGTTGTTATATTTGGCGGCATTTTGAATGTCACCATCCCAGCACCCTTTGGCGATGGACCATTCCTTATCCACAACCGAAGCGGCCGTGTAACACAGGATGCTCATTAAAGGCGGGTAGGGTTTGGGCAGGTTAAAAATAACCGCGTCGCCCTTGGCTGCAACGGCCCGGTCGATGGTGTCAAACACACCGGGTATGATTTTACCGTCTTTATCCCGGGTCGAGCCATTGCCCGTCAGGGCCTCGAGCAGCATCCACATGGGACCGCCGTCCGGGTCTAAAATCATATGACGCTTGAAAGAATACACCACATCTTCCGGCGTCAATTCACCGCCGGCATGAAATTTTACACCTGTGCGAATCTTAAACGTGTAAGTCTTGCCATCAGCGGAAATACCGCCGTTTTCCACTGTTGGAACCTCGGCAGCCAGCAGCGGCACAAATTTTTCAGTGGAGCTGCCGTCAAAGAAGATCAAGGTTTCATACATATTCCAGATCCGCATGGATCCGGCAACATCATAGGATGCAGCCGGGTCTATGGTCTGGACCGTGCGGTAGTCGGCCAGCACAAAAGTGTCCGGGTTTTTGACTTCGGCTTGCGCACCGACCGCACACAGGACCAGTGCCAAGCAGCTTAAAAAAGATAATAATCTTTTCATCCTTGACCCCCTTTCTGTTGGCAGTGAATGGTTTTTTTATGTTTTATTCGGATCGAAATGTCAATCAATAAGATCCGGTTCTGGACCGGTCAAACAGGCGTTGGCGAAGGTTTCCATTATTGATTTGACAGTCATTTGACAATCCTCTATTTTGATAAATTCTCTGTCGGCTTTTGAGTCAACCCCCAACGAGGCATTCGAATGACGAGCCCGTTTCCTTTTGAGTCCATGATTGTTTTCAGCTGGTTGGCCTGTATGCTGATCGCGGGTGTGGTTCTAAGGGCCAGGATTTCTTTTTTGCAGCGTTTTCTTTTCCCCAGCTGCCTGATCGGTGGCGTTATCGGCCTGATCCTGATACACACCCCGCTCATCAATATTGCCGTTTTCGATCTGGAAACATTTGCCTATCATTTCTTTAATATTTCTTTTATTTCGGTTGGACTGACCTATGATCAACAGCCTAAAAACAAGTCCTCTCGCAGCAAAGGATATATAAGGGGTCCGGCCTGGATGGCGCTTGTTCAGGGCTCGTGTTTCGGGCTGCAGGCAGCGGTCAGTGGGCTGCTGGTGATTCTTTTCGGCATCCTTGGCATGAAGCTTTTTCCGACGTTTGGATTTCTGGTGCCATTGGGATTTGAGGAAGGACCCGGTCAGGCATTGTCCGTCGGCAAAGTCTGGGAAGGTTTCGGCTTCGCGCAGGCGGCAACCCTGGGCTTGACGTTTGCAGCCATCGGCTATTTTTTTGCCTTTTTTGTGGGTGTTCCGCTTGTTAACTGGGGCATTCGCAAAGGGCTGGCCGCACATGGGACCCAGAACCTGTCCCGCGATGTTCTGACCGGCATCATATCTAAAGGCCATCAGGCTCAAAGCGCCGGCAGGCTTGCGCTGCACACCGGCAATGTAGATTCCATGGCCTTTCAGGCCGCGCTCGTCGGCCTGGTATACCTGATCACCTATGTGTTCATAAAATATGTCGGCATGTTGATACCCGCGGATGCCGCCAGGATCCTGTGGGGCTTTTTCTTTGTTTTCGGGCTTGTGTTTGCCGTTCTGGTCCGAATCGGCATATACAAATCAGGGCACATCCATCTGATTGACCCCGGCATCCAGCGACGCGTTACCGGCTGGTCAATTGATTTTTTGATGGTCTCCACCATCATGGCCATACAATTGATGGTGGTATGGAAATACATATTGCCCATAACCATCATCTCTGCGATCAACGGCTGTCTGACAACGCTGTTCGTGCTGTTTCTCGGAAAAAGGCTCTTGGATTATAATTTAGAGCGAACAGCCGCCATCTACGGAGCGGTCACCGGGACCGTTTCCTGCGGCCTTTTGCTGCTGAGGATCGCAGACCCGGATTTTAAGACGCCGGTTGCCATCGAAATAGCCGTTATGAATGTCCTGTCCATCATCCCCATCGGCGGCTGTCTGCTGCTGGTCAATGCCCCGGTCTGGTGGAATTGGGGGGTTGGGACCACATCGATCGTTTTTATGGGCCTGATGGCCGTCTGTCTTATGCTGATCCGCTTGCTTAAAATGTGGGGGCCGCCCAAGTTTTAAATTAGCCTCAGACACACACAGAAATACACTGATTATTCGGCTGAAAGACCTTTTCGACAATATAGACTGTCTGTG
>JASFGN010000081.1:0-8598 GCA_050123735.1 Desulfobacterales bacterium
AAGGAGGATATCCAAATGAATATAGCTCGAAATTTAAGTCTGGTGTTTGCCGCTGGTTTACTGGGGGGGCTTCTCAACAGTCTGGCAGTCTGGGCTTTCGGAGAGTTTGGCATTACGGCGGCAGCGGGGGTTCAAATAGCGCCCAAGCTTACGGCGGCCTGGCTGTATCCGCGACTCGTATGGGGCGGAATCTGGGGGATCCTCTTTCTGCTGCCCATGATGCGGACAAGCATCTGGTCCCGGGGATTCATATATAGTTTAGGCCCAACCCTGGTTCAGCTTTTTGTTGTGTTTCCCATAAAAGCCCAAAAAGGGGTGATGGGCCTTGAACTGGGCATGCTTACGCCTGTATTCGTTGTCGTATTTAACGCTATCTGGGGCTGGACCGCTGCCATCTGGCTGCGCTGGTCGGGCAAATAGTTTTTTGCATGCCACTGGAATAGAATTCAGTCTGCCGGCAGGATATTCACTTTTCGAAAACAATCAAATCTTTTTTTCGCCACATTCCGTCCAAACGATGTGCGTTATTTTGGCGACCACCACTTTGTGGCATAATTCATTATAATAATTGACAATAATAACTATTTCTATTAATTGGATTGTTATTGTGGATGGTCAATTGCGGTCAATTGCTAAAAAGTCCAGCCGCCGGCAAGCCACTGCTGACAGAGGCTTATCGGGTGCGCCCAGAAGAATCATATCATGGAAAAAGAACTTACACTTGCCGAGTACCGAAGCCTTGCCTATACCCTTCGTCCCATCAAGCCGTTAGGAACATGCTGCGGTAATACGCTTTTGGATACGGTTAGAGTTGAACCCCTGGCAGGACGATCAAAAAGCCAAGTAAAACGAACATGTATTTTACAATGTCCGGTATGTAAGACAAAATATGTCAGTAAGTGGGATTAGCTTCATTCCCGGCTGGCATTCAGGGGAGTCGATCCGTTATCATGTCTATGAATATCCTTGACAATGACGACCACATACTCATTGCGAAGTAAAGGTTTTCTCAGATTTTAAATCTGCAAGGGATTGGATTAGAGCCTAATTCTGATTTATGAACCCATCTGCAAAAACCGCTGCTTGAAGAGCATCGCTTTATCACAAACATACAGGATCGCTCGATCTCAAATAGCCGGCGATATTTTGCCGTATTTTCCCTCAACTGAATTTCCGTCCCACCTGATTTAAGATCCGGATCATTGCAGCAATCAGATAAAATGGTTGACAGATTAAGACGACCGGTCTAATTTAAAAAAGAGCCCATCTGCTCATCCATGGGAGATGATTAAATGCTATCAAATACCAGAGACCGGATTATAGAGACCGGTGCGGCCATTATCCATCGTAAAGGATTCAACCACACCGGTATTCAGGAAATACTGACCGCCGCCGGTGTGCCCAAAGGATCTTTTTATCATTATTTCAAAAGCAAAAACGATTTGGGGCTTGCAATTGTAGATTATTTTTCAGACCATTTCAGGAAAATTGCCGGCAAAACACTGGATGATACCGCCATTTCGCCGTTGAACCGGATTTATCAATGTTTAACGGCTTTTATGGATCATTTTGAATCCCAAAATTATGCCGGCGGCTGCCCGATTGGCAATTTAGCCCAGGAAATGGGGGGTTTAGACCCGGAATTTCGCGCAAAACTCAAAGAATCCATCGATATGATGATCGATGCGTATTCCCAGGTTCTGGCAGCGGCTCAGCAGGACGGTAAGATATCGAAAAGTTTAGATATAAAAGATACAGCCAGTTTCATTGTCGCTGGCTGGCATGGTGCTATTATCCAGATGAAGCTGGCCAAAAGCCTGACACCCCTGAAGAATCATCGAAACTTTATTTTTGATCATATTTTAAGGAAATGAACCTGCACGTTAAACCGATCGGCCATGCTGTTTTCTTTTTTGAGTGAGGCTTGATTAGACCGGTCGTCTCAAGATTATCGTCTGCCTAGATTGTAAAAGTGCCGTTTCATATCAATACTACAGATCAGGCGCAAAGACGCTTCTATAACAATTTTGATTGCTTGTCATCGTAATGATCCGGGAGAGCGGCCATCTTCACTATCCGTTATGTCAACATGGCGCAGTTGCTGCCGGCTCCGGAGGTTAAGGCAAAATGAAGTCAGATGCCACGTCACAAAAGAAGAACAGGATAAAACCGGCAGAACCGGGGCGGCATGCTGAAAAGATAAACATCCTTAAGGATCGCGTGCTCGAGGGTCCCGGGCATAGTGATCCGCGGCTGCGCCAGGCAGTAGCGCACAGAGTAGCTGCTCACGCCGGCGCTTTGCCAAAAGACGATGCGCGACTGCCGCCGGAAATCGGCCGCTATATCGACAAGATCGCCCTGCATGCGTACCGGGTGACCGATACGGACATAGAGGCCTTGCGCGCCGCCCGCTATTCGGAGGACATCATTTTCGAGTTGACCGTCAGCGCCGCGCTTGGCGCCGGCATGGCCCGGCTGAAGCGAGGGCTGTCGGCTTTGACGGGAGGAGAAGATGCGGCTTAAAAAAATCGAAAGCGGTCAAAAGCTATCCAAAAAGCTGATCCTGGCCCTTATTGGCCTTAAGCTCGGTGAACGCGCTCCGGACGTGCTGCGAACGGTATGGTACCGTCCCGATTTTTTCGGCAAGCATTACGGCCGTTACCTGAATGCCGCCATGCGCGGTCCCTCGGAATGGTCGGTGGGTGAACGCGAGCTGTTCGCCGCCTTCGTATCCCGCTTAAACGAATGTGCCTTTTGAGCCGGTGCCCATGGCGCGGTCGCGTCAATGGCACTGGGCGATGAGACTCGCCGGGCGGTTATAAGTGACTGGCGCACGGCCCCCATCAGCGAAAAACTAAGGTCTGCCCTGGGACTGATCGAAAAGCTGACCCTGAAGCCGGATCAAGTTGACGCCAGCGATATGGATGCTCTGCGGGCTCAAGGCCTCAGTGATGCTGCCATCGAAGATGCCATTCATGTGACGGTTTTGTTTAACATTATCGACCGCATTGCCGACGCCCTGGGCTTTGACATTCCCAGTGCAAAGGGTTTTGCCAATATGGCGGAAGTGCTGCTGAAAAGGGGATACTAAAAGAGATATTTGTATGAATGCTTTAAACAAAAAAAATCTTTGCGCCTTGGCGTCTTTGCGTGAGTAACACTTGAATTAGATTCATTCCGCTTTTCATCCTTAGTTGTTTGGTCCCGAGGTAATTTTCCTTGCTTTCTTTTTGACGCTTGACGCTTTTAGATGCAGGTCATAATTTTAAAGCACTTATTTCTTGTAAATTGAAGGATAGAATAATGACGTCCTACAAAAATAAAACCAAAGATGCGCTTATCAACGAAATAAAGATCCTTAAAAAGAAACTCGAGGAGCATACCTCTTCCTTTGATAGAGAATGCCAGATGCGTGGCCGCACCGAGGAAGAACTTCGTCTGGCAAAGGTGATCATCGATAACAGCCCGGTGGTTTTGTTTCGCCGGATGGCCGGCGAAAAACCCCGTCTGGTATATGTTTCCGACAACATCCGTCAGATGGGATATACCCCCGGTGACTTTATCGAAGAAAAAATTTTATTCCGAGAGATCGTCCATCCGGATGACATGGATCGTGTCGCCGAGGAAATCAAGCATTATGCCGAAGAAGATGTCGAAGAATACACCCAGTTTTACCGTATTATGACCAAAGACGGCCAAATCCGCTGGGTGGAGGACCAGACCTCGGTGGTGCGGGATGCAGACGGCAACAAAATATTTAACCAGGGCCTGCTGGTGGATATCACCAGCCGCAAACTGGCGGAAGAGCAAGTGCGCAAAAGCGAAGAAAAGTTTCGCCGCATTGTCGAAACTGCCGGTGAGGGGTTTATCCTCATGGACGAGGACCTGGTCATCATCGACGTTAACGCGGCTTACTGCCGGTTGCTTGGTTATTCCCGGGAGGAAATTCTGGGTAAAACCCCTATGGACATGGCCTCTAAAGCGTTCAGGCAATTTATGCTGGCCAACCGCGAAGAAATTCTGGCCAAGGAATATCGGCAATTCGAGGGAACCGTTGTGGCCAAAGACGGCCGTCACGTGCCGATTTTGGTTCATGGCAACACCCTTCGCGGCGATCAGGGAAAAGTCATCGGCAACATGGCGTTTGTCACTGATATGACCGAGCACAAAAAAGCCCTGGCACTGGCCGGCGAAGTTCAAAAAAGCCTGCTGCCCCAGAGCAAGCCCGATGTGCATGGACTGGATGTGGCCGGCCGCAATGTATCCTGTGATGAAATCGGCGGTGATTATTTTGATTTTCTGTGGCGACGCGAAAATCCGGATGGCCCTTTCAGTGTTGTGGTGGGCGACATCACCGGTCACGGGGTGGACTCTGCTCTGTTGATGACCTCGGCCCGGGCGTTTTTGCGCATGCGTGCCTCTCAGCCCGGCACCATATCCGATATCGTCGGCGCCATGAACAGCCACCTGACACAGGATGTATTTGAAACCGGTCGTTTTATGACCCTTTTTTACTTAACCGTAGATCCGCAAAAAGACCGCATCGACTGGGTGCGCGCCGGCCATGACCCCGCCCTTTTGTACGATCCCCAACAGGACACATTTGATGAATTAATGGGCACCGGCATGGCGCTGGGGGTCAATGACGCCTTTAAGTATGCTGAAAACCGCCACGAGGGCCTCATTAACGGTCAGATCATCGCTATCGGCACCGACGGCATCTGGGAAGCCTTTAACAAGAAAGGCGCCATGTTTGGTAAAACCCGCTTTAAAGAGATTATTCGCCAGTACGCTGCGGCAGGCGCAGACGATATCCTCAATGCCGTATACAATGAGATCAATCGATTCACCCAAGGCCGAAAAACAGAAGACGACATTACGCTCGTAATCATAAAGATTAAAAAACCATAATCTTGCATGAAAATTAATGAGAATCGGATAAGCTTTTAATAAGCCTCATCATCGGACTGATCGCGCTGATAGCTGTTCGCTCTCCGTATGAGAACAGCACCGGGCGGTGGCTGAACACAAACGCGCAGTGACGATCAGAAGCGTTTTTCCGCATTCGCATCGCAGATTTTTTTTACCCGGATGCCCACACCGCCCGGTCGCGAACGCACAATTTCACCGCTCAGCATCCTAATCTTATTCGTCTTGCTGTCTCGAACCTTCAGTTCTATGGTTTGGCCAACCGGCAACGTGGCCGGTTTTTCAATAGCTGCGCGCCGTAACCGTATGTGTAAAAAACGGAAACGCTGCGTCAAATGCGGTATATGACCTATATAAGGGGGATTTGGCCGTAACACCAAGGAGGAGAACAAATGACACTTGAAATTATTCGCCATGCGCTTGGATGGTGCACCATCATCAACTGGATTGTGCTGATCTGGTGGCTGCTTTTTTTCATCATGGCTCACGATTGGATGTACCGGATTCACAGCAAATGGTTCCATATATCGGTTGAGACATTCGATGCCATTCACTATAGCGGCATGGCGCTGTTCAAAATAGCCGTATTTTTGTTCAATCTGGCGCCCTACCTGGCCCTGCGCATTGTGGGTTAATTCAACGGCACCTGATCAGCTGCTCTGCCGGTGAGAAATTGGGTGGCCGGCCTGGAAAGTCTATATTTGGAGGAGCAGAATTTGGCCTTGGATTCTGCTAAGCGATTGTGTTCTGCAAAATCAACAACTCGCCTTAGCATAGCAAGTTCTAAGAAGCTTAACGATATTCGTTGCATATCTGTAAAATCGCTATAGTAGCAGTACTCTCAATATAGATGCGCTTACCGAAATTTAAAAAAAGAATTGACCATAACCCATTAACTCGGGTATATAAATTTCTATAAATAATCTTCTGATTCTCAATCCCGCCTGTCCTGAAGCTGATCTGTAATTTCTTAATCGACTCCTGATTCTCATCAGACAATGCCCATTTCTGATTGATCCACATACTGATATCTTAGTTTGAAACCTTACAAAGGGGGGCGTCCTATGACGGATGAAGGTATTAAACGTAAACTCACCGCCATCCTCAGTGCCGATGTCAAAAGATCCGAGATATCACCACGCTCTTGCAGCATCATATTTTTTGAACCGGAATTTCGGTCAAGCGGCTGCAGAATATGAAAAGGCTCTCAGGCTAAATCCGGATTTTATGACCTCCTATATCGGCCTTACTGCCACTTACAGCTTGCTGGGCATGAATGAAAAAGCACACGCAGCCGCAGAGCAGCTTTTGAGGCTGAATCCGAATCTGACCCTCAAGGGTTTAAGAAGATCGATGCCTTACAAAGATCCGGCAGATATCAATTTATTGATTGATGGATTACAAAAAGCCGGGCTTAATTAGCCTGTAATGTCATAAACGAATTAAAATATACTGGTAAAGTTTATATTTGCATCACGTATGGTTTAACTTCTGAGCGTAGCTTTTTTGCAATTTGAAAACTTGTCATACAGCTCCAACATCTATGCTAATTTGGCCGACTCAATAAAGCTGTGATACCAGATTACGATATCTGGAATTTCGCGATTTTCAACATCCATATACCTCAACTTGGCCCGAGATATCGAATTTTATTCCTTGAATCTGTGCAGCTGCGTATCCCATCTTGTCAAAGGCAATCCTTTTTGAACTTAGTACAAAAAAATTGTTGAAAGGAAAGAAACATGGCGATTGGAGTTTTAATAAGGCGAGTAACAAAGAAAGGGGTCGATGCAAAGGTACTTTTGCCTCACATAATAGAATTAAGAGCTCTTGGCGTCAGACAGCAGGGATACATTTCAGGCGAAACATTTTTTAACTTGGATCAAATTGAAGAATGCCTGGTAATAAGCAGATGGACAGCTTTAGAGTTTTGGCAGAAGTGGCTTAGGGACCCGCGTCGCATCGAGCTAAATCAAAATATCGAAAAACATCTTGAAACCAAAACAGAGTATAATGTTTATGGGATAGGCCTTTGGTAGATCTCTAAAAGAAAGGCGCTCGCCTGCCCGCACATTTAGATGTGAGCCTTACTGTATAGCGTAAGTTTTCTATCCATTTTAAAACCGTTTTTATCCAACTACGGACAACTATCTGGTCATTGAAAATCCGGTATTATCGATTTCATATCGCAAGATACCCGATTGTCGAATTCAATCACATTCACAATTTGACTATTGCCGGATAATATTGGCAATAGCGTTTTTTCCAAACATCTTGCCCTGCGGATTGCGCGCCTCTAAAATACCATCTGTTGCCAGTAGAATAATCTGGCCTTTTTTTAGATTGCGCTTTTCATTTTCCGTGAACTTCGGACCGGCATTAACACCCAGCACCATACCGGGACCATTTAGCTCGTCAACAGTGTCTGTGTCGGGATCGTATATAAAAGCAGGGGCATGGCAAGCCCTTACCCACCTGATGATTCCTTTCGGTTGGTCGACAATCAAATAAAATAGCCCGATAAACTTTCCAGATTCTTCAACATCTGAGACCGGCTGGCGGTTCACGTCGGAAATGATGTCTTTGAGGCTTCCTCCCAGAGATATGCGCTGACGCAGCGCGGCGCGGACGGTGGCCATCAGCAGGACGGCTGCAATGCCGTGGCCGGATACATCGCCGATCGACTTTGACATATCCCTCTTTTGCAATATAGCAATCCGCATCTTGATGGTATTGATATTTGGAGGCCGAGGCTTGGGCGGGACGCTTGCACAGGCATGCCGCCGGCACACCGGGGGTTGATTTTTTTGGTAGCGTCAAGGTCGAGTTTTTCATGGTCTGCCTTTAGCACTTCAATCATGAACAACCACAGGCCTTGGCTTCATCTGCCGCCGGAGTCTCCTCCGATTCCGCCGGACACCCCACCTGCGCGGCTGCCGATTGGAGATGGGTGCCCAATAGCGCATCGGCTCTGGCCTTCATATGGCCTGCCGGTTGATCCTTGACAAACTGGCCGATGATGGCAGCCGCCCGCATCTTTTTTTCATCGATGTTTTCGGACCGCGCCATGCCGGTAATACTCTCCAGGCAGGGGATGCAGCCTGAAGCCACGGCCGCGCCTAAAGCCACGAGTAATTGGGTTTCGGTGTCCAAGCCTTTGGTAAAGGGTTTCATTTTTCAATACCTCCCTTTCATTTTGGGTTTGCCGGTTGCGACCCTTAAGCCGGTTGGCCGGTTAAACAAATTGACGCAACGCGGTGGCTTAGATGCTATCGGACCTGAACAATTCGCCTTTTTGATGGAGCTCTTTGATGAATAGCGCGATTTGTTCGGCGCCGTCAGCAACGCGGGTATAACATTTTTGATGCTCATTGGACGCTTGAAATGCCAGCGCCGCGTTCAGATCGGTAAAGTCCACGCCGGTCAACTCTTTACAGGAATGGCTTCCGATTTGGTCATTCAGCCGCCCGATCAGCTCCTGGCCGGGGATGGCGATCGGGAAAACCCCGTCCAGGCCTTCTTCGATGTTTTGCCGGCCGATCAAAAGACCCAGGATCATCATGCCGGCCACATGAACACCGCAGGTATAAGAAGACAGCATGCCGCCTAAAAAGCCACTGACAGATCGCGTCACCAGCGGATCGTGCAAGCCCCATTCCTGCATAAAGG
>JASFGN010000082.1:0-8591 GCA_050123735.1 Desulfobacterales bacterium
GGCGGTGTCAATGTCGGACGCGGACGGACGATTACCACCCACCAGGTGAGTTTTTTAGCGCTCTTTGAAATCGATCTGTGGAGCCGCCTGGCCAAAGCCTCCCGGGCGGCCTGGAATGAAATTCTGGCGGATGAAGAGAACCGCCGCACGATTGCTCAAACCCTGGTCGCTGAAACCATCAGCCTGTATTTGCAGATCGAAGCTTTTGAACGCAGACTGCAAATTGCCGCCGAGAGCATAGCGGCCTTCGAGCGTAGTTTGCAATTTGTCGAAACCCGTTACCGCCGCGGCCTGACCTCGGCCCTGGATGTTCGGCAGGCACGCAGAATTCTGGCCGGGGCCCAAATCCGTGTTCCCGAGTTGCAACAGCAACTGGGAATTACCCAGCAGCAACTTTCGATATTGCTGGGCCGTTATCCGCAAACCCGGCCGGCACGGCTCCAGCCGTCAGACTACTACCGGCAGCCGCAACCGGTGCCGACCGGTCTTCCCTCCGACCTGCTGCGCCGGCGACCGGATATCCGCGCCGCAGAATTGCGGCTGCAGGCCTTAAACGAGCAAATTGGTGCTGCCAAAGCAGACCGCTTTCCGAAAATCACCCTGACCGGCAGTTACGGCTGGAATGCAGACGGAAAAGACCGGCTTTTTAAAAGCGACAGCGTTATCTGGAATTTTGCCCGCGGCGTTGTGCAACCGCTTGTGGATGCCGATCGGCTGAAAGCCCGTCAGCGGGGCGTTGAAGCCCAGTTCCAGCAGGCTGTTTCCGATTATGCCAATACCATTTTAAACGCATTTGCTGAAGTAGAAGGGGCCTTGTTGACCCGCCAAAAACAGCTTGAACGCCGGCAGCGCGAGGTGGTCTTTTTAGACGAGGCCCGCGCGACCCAGCGCGTGGCGCAAAACCGTTACATAAAAGGGTTGGTCCAATATCTGGACGTGCTTGACGCCCAGCAGACGCGTTTTACAGCCGAGGATAATCTGGCCCAGGTGGATTTGAACATTTTGACCAACCGCGTTAATTTGCACCGTGCTTTAGGGGGCAGCTGGGCTGTGCCGCAACCGATTAAACTACAGCGGGATGGATACTTTTTTGATTTTGAAACACGAGACACCATTGTTCCATAAGCACCCATATTGTTAAATTCCAAATCCCAAAACGCAAATCCCAAACAAATTACAATGACACAAATTCCAAATCCTAAAATTTTGAGTCATTGAAAATTGAGATTTGGGGTTTATTTGAAATTTGATGCTTGCTATTTGGGAGCTTGTTTTTTGTTAATGCGATCCAATCGACTTTTAAGTTTCGAAAATGATATAACAGGTGTGACTATTAAAGCGTGGCGGGTTTGGTGCGGGTTTCCCGGGCAGCAATATCCGGATCAATGCGCCAGGTAACAAGGGGTGAAAAGGTATACAGCAGCATGTAAATCAGGGCGGCCTGACCATAATAGGGTGTAAATACCGAACAGATCACAATCAGTGTCCCGCGCCCAAACCAGGGGTGCCGGCTCATAAAGCGACCCAGGTGCAGGTAGCGGATCGGATAGGCGTTCATCAGCACGGCGGCGGCAATCACCAGCCCAAAGCTTAAAACACCCCAGACGGGGATCCAATCAGAGCCGTCATTCATGGCCTGGCCGAAAATAATCAATCCCGACATCACCAGCAAAGCGGCTGCCGGCGTAGGCATGCCTTTAAAAAATCCGGGGATGGGTGATTTGTCCAGTGTGAAATAAACCAGGCGGCCTATGCCCAGCAGCGCGTATATCCAGGCAACCCAGCCTATCGGCAGCTTTTGAATGACCGGATCTGGATGGCCGGATAAAACGATATAAAAAATCCAGGCCGGTGCGATACAAAAGCTGACTGCATCTGAGATGTCATCCAGCAGACTTCCAAAACTAATGGATTTGGGGGATATTTCTTCATCCAACGGCTCAGTCAGACCCAGTTTGCGGGCCACCGCGCCATCGAGTTTGTCAAACAAAGCCGCGCCGATCAGAAAAAGAGACGCCTCCCGGATGCGGGCCTGGTATGCAAAAAAGACCGCCAGCAAACCCATCATGGCATTCATCAGGGTCAATGCATTGGGAAAGAAGGCCAGAATGCGGCGTCGCATCTCATTATCTCCCAGACACAGCTCGTCCAGGCACAATCGGCCATATTTGCGGACATAGCCGGCAATTGAGCCGAAGGTTATGATCAAAAAGATGATTTCAATAAAGAACAATCCGCGCAGCGGCAGGTTCCCCAGCCACGATATCCAAAAATAAATTTTTGAAGTCGGCCCTTCAGGCACATAAAACGCATAGGCATACAGCAAAGCACCGACCGGTGCGGCGACAATCGTGCGTAAACGGGTAAACTCTTTATATTCAAGCTCCTGGTCATTGCGCACGGCAAACCCGCGCATAAAGTGCGCAAAATTATCGCGCACCAGAACGGTTACGGCCAGCAGCAGCACTAAAATGGCATGCAGCATTTCGCCCCGGGTGGGGTCCGGTGAGCTGAAATGAACCCGCCACATCACACCGACCGCCAGCAACGGAAAGATAATAGAGTAAACCAGTTTGTCCATCAGGCGATCGGCCAGTTGCGCCAGCTGTGGATGGAGCTCAAACCGCGCGGCAAACCAACCATCAACCAGATCGAAGCTCATGGAAATAAACAAAAACAGGACGCCAATCGTATACATAACCGGGTTTTGCGTCCACATGACGGCAATGGCGCATATCATTCCGGCAAACACCAGCGGGGGCCGACCGTATACGAAGAGTGCCGTTAATTTTTGTGATATGATGTCCCTCTTGGTCATGGCGTGCTTTTAATCTTAAAAGATCTGCCAAATCCTGTCAAGAAATGGTATTTTGGGCAGTCATCAAATTGTCCGCTTGGGTCGGGGCTGCTCTTTGTCCTGCTAAAAATATGGGGCCAAACGCCTAAAAAGCAAGGCTTGTTCGTGCTATCAGCGTTGTTGAAGCCTTGGATGGAAACCCGCTGCCGGATGGATAACGAGTTGCCTCCTGTCAGACAGCGCAAGCACGCATCCGGTCTTCGCCGTGCAAATGCGACACGCTTGAGCATAAAGCTTTGCCATCCGGTAGGCTTTCTGATAAGGCAATTGCAGCATCTGCGGCCGGATTAAAATCAACCACCGATCAAACAGGCAACCCGTATGTCCCGTTCAATTTATAAAAAAGTTGGAATTGCTTCGGTCATCATGATGGCATCGATTTTGCTGAGCAATCTAATCGGGTTGTTCAGGGAGATGGTGATTGCCTACTACCGGGGCGCCGGGCGAGATGTGGATGCATACCAGCTTTCCTTTTTGATTCCTGAGATATTGAATCATATTCTTGCCAGTGGTTTTCTAACCATTACGTTTATTCCGATTTTTTCACGCTACCTTTCAAAGAACAATGAGAGCGAGGGGTGGCATGTATTTTCTCTCATCATAACGAACTTTGGGATCCTGTTGATGCTGCTCATCTGCATCGCTGAAGTCTACACCGCTGAAATAATTTCAGTGCTGGCACCGGGTATTGACGACGCGGCGCTCAAAATGACGATCATTCGAATGACCCGAATCATACTTCCGGCTCAACTTTTCTTTTTTGTATCAGGGCTGTTAATGGCCGTGCAGTATGCCAAAGAAAAATTTGCCACACCGGCCCTTTCCCCGATTGTCTATAATCTGTGCATCATCCTGGGAGGGGTTCTGTTGGGCGGCCGGTTCGGAATGCTCGGTTTTTCCTGGGGCGTTTTAGGCGGCGCTGCATGCAATTTTATAATTCAGTATGCAGGCGCCAAACGGGTCGGTATGAAGTTTCGGCTTTCATTTGAGCCAAGACATCCGGATTTGAAAAAATACATCGGTTTAACGCTACCGCTTATGCTTGGCCTGACCATGACGTTTTCACGGGAATTCTTTTTCAGGATTTTCGGATCATATCTTCCGCCGGGCGGAATTTCAGGCATCAATTATGCTCTGAAGATTATGCTCATACCGGTCGCTCTATTCGGGCAGGCCATTGGAACAGCGGTGTATCCATTTTTGGCACGACTTGTGGCTGAAAACAATTTAGAGGAAATGAACCATCTACTGAACAACACGTTACGCTATTTAGCGCTGGTGATACCGGTGTCGGTTTTGCTGATGGTGCTGAGAAATGAAGTCGTGGCGATCATATACCAACGCGGCCAATTTGATGCAGCCGCAACCGCCCTTACCGCCGATATCCTGATTTATCTGCTCGTTGGCGCCTTTGCCCTTGCGGCTTACACGATTGTGCCCAGAGCGTTTTATGCGACGCAAAACACCATATTTCCTGCCGTCTACGGCAGCATTGCAGTTGGCCTGAGCCTCCCTTTTTACCTTTTAGGACTGCGATTCTTTGGCGCGAGGGGAATCGCCATGGCGATATCGCTGTCGGAGATCTTACAGGTGGTTGTGCTTTACATGTTGTGGAACAAACGAAGCGCAAATACCTCAAGCCGGCAGGTCTATGTGTTTTATACGAAGATGATTGTCCTCAGCGCAATTCTGGGCCCGTTGCTGGTTTGGTTTAAGGCCACTCTATTGAAAGGGATTGATACGGCGACTCTTGCGGGAGGCGTGCTGGTCATTGCGCTGACCGGCGCTGCTTTTCTGGCCGCGATGGCGGCCGTGGCTTACGGACTGAAAGTCAACGAAATTACCTATGTGGCCGGGCAAATTGTAAATCAAGTAAAAAAAACCATCGGGTATCAATAAAATCGACTTGTCCAGGAAGATGCCGGCGCCATTGATGGTGCCGCCTGGCCCGATGCATAAAAAAGTCGGAACGGGCCAACCTCAAAAGCGCTGTCGATACCGTGGAACTACCATCGAATCAGCGCACTGCCCCAGGTCAACCCGCCGCCAAAAACAGGCAGGCAGATTAAATCGTCGGCCTTGATGCTACCATCCCGCACGGCTTCGTCCAAGGAGATGGCACACGAGGCTGAAGATATATTGCCATATTTTTGCAGCGTCAGATAAAAGCGCTCAAAGGGGATCTTCAACGAGCGGGCAATATTTTGAAACATGCGGATATTGGCTTGATGGGGAATGAACCAGTTGACATCGGCCACATTGAAACCGTTGAATTCAATGGCCTCTTTGATCGCATCGATAAAATGCCGCACAGCCACGCGGAAACTCAAACTGGCTTCGATCAAGTTAAGGGTGTGCCGGCCCTCTTGGACACTTTCATGGCTGATGGGGGTGGTTTTGGAACCGCCGCCGGGCAAGAGCAGGTCCTGGCCGTTGGCGCCATCGGTATGGATGTGGCTGGAAAGTAACTCGTGACCCTCTGTTCCCAGGGTCAGGACAGCTGCGCCGGAGCCATCGCCCCACAGGATGCAGGTTGATCGATCGGTCCAATCGAGGGTTCGGGTCATAATTTCGGAAGCCACCACCAGGACTCTTTTAAAGGTTTTGTTTCTGAGGTACTGTTCGGCCACGTTCAAACCGAAAATAAAGCCGGAGCAGGCTGCTGTAACATCAAACGTCACCGCCTGGGGGGCGTCCAGTTTGGCCTGCAGCCAGTTCGCGGCCGACGGACAGCATGTATCCGGCGTGATGGTGGCCATGATAATTAAGTCGATGTCTTTGGCCGTCAGGCCGGCGGCCTCCAAGGCTTTCCGGGAGGCGGCACATCCCAGGTCGGCTGCCGTGACATTCGGGTCTGCTATTCTTCTTTCCACCACGCCGGTGCGCTTGCGGATCCATTCATCGGTGGTGTCCAGTCCCATTTTTTGCAGGTCATCGTTGGTCAGCCGTTTTGGCGGAACATGGGAGCCGGTTCCCAGGATGCGAATGGATTCCATTTTTCAGTACTCCGGTAATACGAATTAGATGTCAGTTGGACGCTGAATACGGTAAACATCGTAAAAAGTAGAAATGATCAAATACAAAACACATTCATTTTAAATTTGCCTTTCCGGCCTTTAAGGAGATGATCAGATGTAGCGGTCGACCATTTCGGAGATCATTCTTTCGATCCCCTGCGGGCCTTCCTCTTGCTTCACCGTTTGAATCAGGTTTTTGATTTTTTGATAGGTCGCCGGATCACGCTTTAAATCATCGGTCGAGCGATAGGCGCCACCGCGGCGACCGGCGCGATAAATCAGGCGGTCGTTTTCCGATAGATCCTGATAGGCTTGAACAACCGCCAGCATTTTGTCCTTATCATCAGGCAGCGTGCCGTTGACCTCTTCAAGCAGATTCATGATATGATCACTGGTTAGCGTGCTGGTGATGCCGTCCAGGGTTTGGATGAAAAGCCCGATTTCTTCAGCCAGCATATCATCGGTTTGCATTGTAAAGCTGCCATCCTCAATCCGGCTGTACAGCGGCACGTGGTCCGGTACTCGCAGGCTGCGAAGCCGGATAAAATGGGGATTGATTTGATTGAGTACCTTGGCGGTTTCGATGGCATGCTCACGCCACATCTCCTGGCCGCCCAGGCCGGGCATAACATATTCGGACACTTCCATACCGGCTGCCAGCAGCCGTTTTCCGGCTTCGATATGCTGGGTGCCGGTAACACCCTTTTTCATCAGCTTTAACAACGGATCATAACCGCTTTCCAGGCCGATATGAATGCGATCCAGGCCGGCTTTGCGGATCTGTGTTAATGCCTCCACCGATTTGCGAATAACGGTTCTGGATCGGGAATACGTGGTCACCCGCTTAATTTGCGGAAACTGTTGTTTGAGAAACTGCAAAACCGCCACCAGATCATCTGTTTTCATGATCAGATTATCGGCATCCTGCAAAAAACAGGCGTCCGTCTGATAATACAGCCAGGCAGCAATACTGCGATATTGGCTGGAGGTGGGTTGATTGAAAATAGTGCTGATCACGGCATCGTTGACAGCGCCAGCATGCCCCAGTTCAGCTGAAAGCGCTTTGATCTCATCGGCCATTTGCCTTGCTGCTAAAATATCCTGTTTGATTTCCCCGACGGTGCGCAGGGAAAATTTATCGCGCTTGTAGACCGGACAAAACAGGCACTGGTTCCAGGGACAGTTGCGCGTCAACCGCAGCAGCAGGCTGCGGGCTTCATTGGGCGGCCGGATAGGGCCCTGTTCAAACTTAAGGGGCTTTGTGTTCATGGATCCTTTGCGGTTTTCTTGCTGGACTTATTTATGGGTCAGATTCTTCAATTTTTCAACAACAAGAGGACGGCCTGTTATGGCCGCCCTTTTGTTGTATAGGGATCTAGGTGATAGGTGTCGGCTTACAAAGATGTTCTTGCTCCATTGCCACGCGTCCGCAGCCGCCACATACAAATTTCATAGCTGCCAGTTTGTCTTTGCACTGATGGGTGTGATCCGTTTCGGCAGCACCGCAGAAACTGCATTTGGCCTTATCGCCGCACGGATTGCAAAGATGCCCGGGTGCATTGGCAACTGCACCGCAGTTTTTGCATGTATAAGCCATGATTTATCTCCTTAATTTGAATTATCATAATGTTAATTTGAATTATCATAATGCATTGATGTTCGGAAAAAAGATGAGTACGGTTGACTTAAAAGTCAAGAAAGGTAGACGCTGATATTAGGGTGATGGACGGGGCACCTTCTTTTCATCTGCCGCTGGTTTGTTTTTCGAACCGGGAAGAACCGGCTGGATGATGGTTATCGGCAGCTTGAGGGTTCTTTCCAAAATGCCAAGCAACCCGGACCCCACTGCCGTCGGTGATAGCGGGATGACATCCGGATCACCCAAATCGCCTTTTGCCCTGAATGGAATCGAGATCAGAGTACCGCCCAGAATGTTGCCGACCAGAGGGATGATTTTAACGATCCGGTCGACGGTTTTAAACGGGGCGACCAGCACGATCAGGTCAACCTTATCTTCGGTCAGATCGATATCACCTTCAATAGCGATACCCATCGATGGGCTGTCGATAGAGGTTTCGGAGATAATCAGCTTGCCGTCTTCAAATACGCCATTGGCCGTTATCGAATTATACGCAAAGCCCTTGCCTTTCAGATCCGGAACTTCGCCCCGGTAGATTTCGGTGACATTCAGCAACGCAAATATTTTGGCCAGCATGCCGAAGCGATAAATGCGGCCCTCATTGGAGTTGAATACCAGGTTTCCGGTCAGAGATTTGGGAAATGCGCTGGGTTTGGCTTTGGCCAACAGCTCCCCATTGAGATTAAAGCTGCCCGCCATCAAATTCTGTTTGTCAAACAGGCAGGTAAGGGTGCTGTCCAGGTCCAACGCTTCGGCGGCCGGCTTAAAATAAAGCTCAAATGTATCCCCTGAAACCTTGAAAATCCCGGGAAACTCGATGCCGCAGAGGTTCGACTTGCGTACGACGATTCGGGTATCATCCTTGTCAAAGGTAATGTCGGCGTGAACCGGGCGCCAGGTAAAAGATTGATAGCTAAAATTTTCCAGCTCGACACTTATCCCTCCCCGCAGATTCAGCTTATCTTCGGCTGCGGTCGCTTTTTCGGTGCTGGCGATCTGATCGATCTGCGTCCAATTCAAGCGATCGGCTGTCAGCTGCATGTCAAGCGCCAATGCATCTTCAGAAAAAGTCGCGCCG
>JASFGN010000083.1:0-8590 GCA_050123735.1 Desulfobacterales bacterium
CCTCTTCCCTGCTGTAGACAATGCGTACCGGCCTTTTGAGGTAATAGAGCGCCAGACCGATAAAACCCTGCACATTCATATCGAGTTTAGATCCGAATCCGCCACCGGTGGCGGCCTGTATGATTCGCACCTGTTGATCCTCGAGCCCCAGCAGGCTGACGACTTCTTTGTGATCGTAATGGGGGTTTTGGGTGGAGGCAAAGATCACCAGCGAATCATCATAGTCCACATAACCGGCACCGGCATCCGGTTCCAGATAGCTGTGTTCAATGTGGCCGGTTCGGTATGTCTTTTCGATGACCGCTGCGCATTGCTTGAATGCCGTTTCGACATCGCCTTTTCTGATTCTGCGCGTGAACAGCAAATTGCCTTTTTCATGGATCTTCGGCGCCCCGGAGGCCAGCGCCTCAACAGGGCTGAACACCGCCGGCAGCTCAGCATAGGTCACCTGGATGGCTTTGAGTGCCTGCTCGGCCGCCGCTTCGGTTTCAGCGGCAACCAGCGCAACCGGTTCGCCGATACTGCGCACCTTGTCATCTGCCAAAAGCGGCTGATCTTTGTTGATAATACCGGTCCGGTTTTTCCCCGGGATATCTTCTGCAGTAAATATGCGCACAACGCCCTTGATCTGAAGCGCTTTTTCAGTATCGATTTTCTTGATGTGGGCGTGCGTCTTCGTGCTCCTCAACACTTTGAGGGTCAGTGGATCATCAAGCACCAGATCGGCACTGAAAATCGGCTCGCCCCGCAACCGCTCGTGCATACCGAATTTGCGTATGTTTCGGCCCACAATCTTGTAGTCTGACACCATCTGGGATGCTGTTCCTTTTTATTTGTAATCCACCCTGCCTACTCCGCTATTATTAACCGGAATAATAGAATTATGGAATGTTGGAATATTGGCTAAAGAAGCGTTACCGGAACATTATTCCATTATTCCAACATTCCAGCATTCCTATACATAACGCCTGGGACCCACTTTAAAGCTTGATGAAGTTAAATGTAAACTTGTCACTTGTTAGCGACCAAGGGGCGCATCATGCGCACAAACAACCCCTGAATGGCCGGCTCCTTGTATACCGCAGACGGTCTGCGGCCGGTGATACTCAGCATTTTGTCCGCCACCAGCCGGCCGGCTTCCCAGATGATATGTTCGGCGGGCACTTTGCCGGTCATGTATTCTTCCACTTCACGGAATCGATGCGGGGTCGGGGTACAGGATCCCAATGCAAACCGCATATAGGCAATTGAACCGCGCTCATCCTGACAGGCCATTGCGGCCATGCTCATGCGAGCGATGGCCAGCTCCTGTCGCCGACCGATCTTCTGAAAATCAACAAAAGTCACCTCCCGGGGTCTGGGCTGCAAAACAAAATGGCTGATGATTTCATCTGAATGCAAACTGCAATGATAGGGCCCGCTGGCCATTTCTTCAATCGTGACATGACGCCGCCCTGCTGAGGTTAACACCACCGCACTGGCATCATGGATCAGCAACGGCGGTATGGTATCGCCGCACGGTGAGCAGTGAGCAACGTTCCCGCCGATGGTAGCCACATTCCGGATTTGCCGGCTGGCAAATTTTTCTGCTGCTTTTCTCAGGGCGGGCGCCATAGCGGCGATGGTATCGGATTCAAGAAGCTCGCTGATCGTCACTGCGGCTCCGATACACAATTGGCCGTCCTGTATTTCAATTTTTTTCAAATCATCCAGCCGGCTGACATCCAAAAGAAAGCGGGGCTTGAGAGCGCCCGAGCGCATGTCGACCAAGATGTCGGTGCCACCGGCCAGGATCTTGGTTTCCGCACCGTTGGTATTTAGAAAATCGAGGGCATCTTCTAAATTCGTGGCTTTTATGTAGTCAACGTCAAACATCGGGGTCTTTCAATCTGTGCTTCTTTTTGCTTAGAAGTGGTTCCTACTTACTTTTGCGGTCAACCATATGACCGACGCAGCTTTAATCCTTTTTGAAAGCGGCCTGCTTTTCGACCGCGGCTTTGACGGCTTCCATAATGCTGTGATACCCGGTACAGCGGCAGAGATTGCCCGAAATCGCTTTGACAATCTCACTGCGGTTAGGGTGCGGGTTCTCGGCCAGCAGGGCAGTGGTGCTCATCAGCAGTCCTGGCGAACAAAATCCGCACTGAACGGCATGTTTTTCGGCGAACGCCTCTTGAATCGGGTGCAGGTCGCCACTTTGGGCCAGACCCTCGACTGTCAAAATCTCGCGGCCGTCCAGCTGAGCCGCCAACATCAGACAGGCATTGACGGCGCGGCCATCAACCACAATGGTACAGGCTCCGCATTCACCAATACCGCAGCCCTCCTTGGTGCCCTTTAGCGCTAAGCGATCTCTGATGAGCTCAAGCGCCGTTATGCCGGCCGGGATATCCAGTTCTTTCTTCTCACCGTTGATGATGAATTTAATCGAAATCATTTTAAGTTAGATGCTGTTTTCCTAATGCGGAACCAAAAATGATAAGTGACTAAAGTTAGGGTGGCGCTTCGCTCCTTCTTTTATAAGAAAGATAGAATTCATTTACTTTAGGCACTTTAGCTCAATTTAGGCATTTTAGGCACTCGTCTTAATGCATTCTTAAGATCGCTTTTATCGAAGGCCATCTTCTTTCTTAGCCTCCTCCAGCTTCAACCCGCCAACTCTTGCCAAAGGCCTTCCGGAATCGGTCACCGCCACGATCAGGACCAGCTCATCATGTCGCGGGGCATCGGGCACCCGGACTTCCATGGCATCAAAATGCGAGCGCACAAAGGCGGCATCTTTAAAATGCAGCGGCACATCCAGCGTCACGCCGGGATACCCCAATTTTTTGGCAGACGGTATCAGGGCTTTGCCGCCGCCGACATTGTCGCGCATCGGCTTGCCCAGCGCCGGGTGCATCAGCGCCGCACAGTGCTCGAGCTCACCGTTGCTGCCGACGATGGCCCCCTTACCGTAACTGTGCACCTGATCCGGCGCAATCCCCAGGGCGGCGACGGCTTTCTGGGTCAGCATTTCGCCCAACTGTTCGCTCCATTCATAAAGGAGGCTGAGGTCCTCCTGGTATTTGGCGGCGTAAGGATTCTTGAAAACCACGGCAGCTGCAGCTTTGCGGGTGGGCTTGTCCAGCCGAACGCTGCCGTCTGAATGGGTTTCTTCAATGACCGTATAAATTTTTCGGATCTTAGGTTTGTCAGTGCTCATTTTTGTACCCCCTGTTATTCATGGTGTTGGCGATCAACATAACCCGGGCTACCATCTTTCGGTCACGGTTTTTTGATTCAGGAATAACCGCAGCGAGTCGATGCGGGATTTGGCAACTCCCAGGGCCGACTCATTTTTAGAACCCAGCGGAAAAAAGGCATAGGGCTGCGGTACGGGCACATTGATGCCGATATTGCCGACATCGGCTTCTTTCATAAACCGGCGCGCCGGAGCACCGTAAGGCGTAAAAATACAGGCAGAATGGCCGTAATTGTCTTTATTGTTGATCCAATCCAGGGCTTCATCCAGATCGCTGACTCGCATCAAATTGGCAAGCGGCCCGAATGCTTCCTCTCTGGCCACATGCATATCCGGGTGCACATCTTCTAAAATGGTGGGTCCGAGAAAGAAGCCTTTCTCTCCCCCTTCCACTTTGACGTTGCGGCCATCAATGACGATGCGGGCGCCTTCTTTTAAGCCGGTTTCGATGAAATCCATGACTTTCTGCTTACCTTTTTGCGAAACAAGCGGTCCAAGCTGGGTGGCTTCATCCAGCCCATAACCCAGCTTCATGCTTGCGGATGCTTTAATAAACGTATCTTTAACTTCATCATACGCTTTGTCGGCAAAAAGCAGGTTGTCGGTCCCCAGGCAACGCTGGCCGGCCATGCCATAGCAACCGCGCAACAGGCCGTCAACGACCGTCTCCACATTGCATCCCGGCATAATCACGACATGGTTTTTACCGTTGCCGTTGATAGAGGCTTCTTTACCCAGCTTTCCGGCCAGGGCAAAAAGCTCTTTACCCACGGCGGTCGATCCTATGAAGCCGACACCTTTGACCAGGGGATGCGACAGAATTTTCTGATTTACGTTGCTGCCGCCGTATATCAGATTCACCAGCCCGGGAGGAAATCCTTCTACCTCGGCGGTGACCCTGAAAATGGCATCCAGACAGACCGGGTCGGCTTTGCTGGGACTGACAATAACCGGACAGCCGCTGGCAATCGCATACGGCACATATGACGACCAGGCATGCATGGGAATATTATTGGGCGTGATAATTAAAAACACTCCCCGGGGCTCCCAGTATAAGGCCTGATCCAGTCCCCTGGCCAACTCGGTGACATACTCACCTTTGGTTAGCAGCAACAACGCGGAACAGGCTGATTCGATATTTTCGATGCATCTGCGCAGGGTGCCCCTGGCTTCTCCAATGGTACGACCATGATCCTGCACGAGCACACGGCACAGCCGATCATAATGCTCTTCAAATTTTCCTCTCAGATCAAACAAATAGCGCGCTTTATCCCTGAGGGGTACCTCCCGCCATTGCGCAAGTGCAGCCTGGGCAGCCTGAACCGCTTGCTCGATTTCACTGTCCGTGGCCGATGGAAATTCCGCGATGACTTCACCCGTGGCCGGGTTGACATTTTCATAGATTTGATCCGAAGCAGAATCTATCCATTTGCCATCAATAAAAAACTTCAACTTTCCATAGTGCTTTTCTACCTCAGGTAATACTGCCATTTTTGCTTGTCTCCTATCTCGCTGTGAAATCAGCCAGCTGGATGCTGCTTGTTTCACCCAGCCGGATGACTAGTCCATGGAATAATGGAAGTGTGGAATATTGGAATAATGGGCATGAGATAAGGATGGCCGTTCTGCTTTAATTTAATAAGGCAATTTACATAAAAGCAGATCCCAATCCGCCAAACCCAGTTTTCCAACATTCCATTATTCCAACTTTCCATGATTTATTCCGATACGGCCGATTTGATGGCTTGCTTGTCGGATGTTGCCTCATTGCGGTCGTACATATCCAGTAATACATCGAGTGCTTCGAGCACGTGATCCTTCATCAGTTTGCAGGCCAGGGATTTATTTTTTTTCTTTAAAGCATCTAGGATGCGACGATGATAGCGAATGGATGCGTTAAGATGGGCTTCATCTTGCAGCGACTTGTAGCTGAAGCGGCAAACCTGCAGGTGGATGCTGGCAGAAATCTTTTTCAGGCGCTCGTTTCCGGAAATCAGCAGGATGCGATTATGAAATTCCTGATGATGCTCCTGATACCCGAGCAAATTGACGGGTGCGGCAAAGGCACATTCTTCCATCTTTTCGACAAAGGACTCCAGTTCGGCAATCTGCGGATCGCTGATGTTGTCCAGGGCCAGTTCGGTTGCCATTTCATACAAGGTCGCTTTAAGGGTGTAAGCTTCCCATACATCCTTCGCCGTCATTTCAGAGACAAATACGCCACGGCGTGGTTTGCGCATCACCAGACCTTCGGCCTCCAAAAATTTAAAAGCCTCGCGAACCGGAGGTCGGCTGATATCCAGACGGGCGGAAATTTCCTCTTCTTTGAGTCGCTGACCGGGCCGGTATTCGCCCTTGATAATCCACAACTGAATGTGCCGTTTGGCCAGATCAACTAAAGATTCAATCCTCATTTGATCCCCGCTGATAGAATAAGAATAGTGGCTCGAAAAAGGCGTCAGGCAGGTCGAAATTCCGACCAGAAATCTTGCTCAATGGTTTTGGTGAATAATACGAGCAGGTTATGATTGGTACTGCAATAATTGAATAAAATTCAATTGTAGACTGTATACAAGAGGGGCTCTCGGGTTGTCAAGCGTAAAGCGCGCCTCAAAACCGAAAAACATCTTGCTGTTTAAGCACCAAATTTGTATGAATATTAGAACTCGTACTAAAGGAGCTGATACAACACGTTGAAAAAAATAGGACTGGTCGTCAAATCAGATGTCAAAGCCAATGAAAAAGCTTACGAGCTTGAGGATTGGTTGCGATCCAAAAAAATTGAAATCGTCCGCAAAAAAACTGTTGAATCCGGACAAAAAAATGACAGCAAAAGCCTGGCACCGCCCCCTTCTGATGTGGATTGCGTATTTGTGCTCGGCGGAGACGGTACCTTTTTAAGTGCAGTCCGCTGGATCGAAGATCAGGATATTCCCATTCTGGGGATTAAATTTGGTGAGGTGGGGTTTTTGGCGGAAATAGCAGCGGAGGATCTTTATCCAGCCGCCGAAAAGGTGTTGAAGGGCGATTTTATCCTGCGACCCCGCATGCGCCTCGCCGTCAGGGTTATGCGCGGCGAGATGACCCGGACACAGGAAACCGTGCTGAATGATGTGGTCATCAACCGCGGTGCGCTGGCACGGCTGGCCCACATTGAAACCCACATCGACGATCACTATTTGACCACTTACAGCGCCGATGGATTGATCGTGGCAACACCGACCGGCTCGACCGCCTATTCATTGGCCGCCGGCGGTCCCGTCATCCACCCGGCCGTACCGGCAATCATTTTAACCCCCATCTGCCCCTTCACCCTGACGAACCGGCCCTTAATTGTTCCGCAGTCGGCTAACATCACGATCAGGCTGGCTGAAGGATCTTCCGATATCATTCTGACATTCGATGGGCAAAAGGGGCTGGAATTAAATGATCAGGACGAAATTCACATTAAAAAAGGCGCGCATCCGGTTCATTTGATCACCCTGCCGGAGCGGCAATATTTTGATATCTTGAAGAACAAGCTCAAGTGGTCCGGTGGCCGCGCTTAGCTTTTGATTATAAATAGATCTTTTTCCGATAAGCCGCGTTCTCCGCGGGGAATTGGGCAAAAAATATTGCCGCTTCGCGGCGATATCGGTTGGTCTTGAAACATTTGTTAGCTTTCGCTTTTTTGCGCGACTGCAGTAATCCAGTTTTTTTCAGGTAGACTATTTATTTTTTCTATCTGATATCCTGCTTCAGACAGAAAATCTTTGTATTCATCCGGTGTATGAATCTTAATATCGAGTAGATTGACCAATTTGCTATTTCGTTTTTCAAACTGATCATCTTTATATACGGCATTAACTAATAAAAGAAATGCTCCTGGTTTTAATACCCGCTTTACTTCTATTAAATCATTAATTAAGTCAGGCCAAAAATAATATGTTTCAAATGCCGTAACAAAATCAAACATGTTATCCGGGAATGGTAAAGAGGAAACGGTGCCAACCATTATTTCAACAACGCTCTGTTTTATCAGGTTATCATTTAACTTTTTTGATAATTGGACCATATCCTCAGAATAATCAATTCCGTAGACCTTTCCTTTTGATACAGATGAAGCTATCTCGTTAACGGCCTTTCCTCCACCACAACCTATATCAAGAACACATGAATCCGGTTTTATGGCAATATGACTAAGTCCCCACTGCCTGACTTTAGTATGCCCCAAATTCATAGCTCTTCCGACAAATCTACCAAAACGACCTGAAGGTTTTCTACATTGCATTATAAATTTTTTAAACAATCCCACGCGTTACTCCATTAATTATATAAGCTAACCCGTTATTATATTGAAATGTAACAATATAAAAAGGCCTTCTAAGTGGCTGAACCGTTAGCCCGCAGAAAGCCTTTTTTAATGTATTTCTTTTGGTTTTTGATCCAGAAATGAGTAACTTTCGCCAGGGTCAAGGAAAGATCAGATTTTATACCGGAGGCATACTTGAAGTATGTCGAGGATTAAAATCTGATTTTGACATAGAGATTGGGGAAAATAGCCATTTCTGGACAAAAACTACGTGCCGATGTTCCAGGAAGCCAGATACTGCTTCTGCTCGGCGGTCAGCCGATCGATTTTTGTACCCATGGCCGCCAGTTTTTCCTTGGCGATTTGCTTGTCTATTTTTTCCGGGACCGGATACACCTGTTTGGCCAGGGGCTTCTTATTTTTGACCATAAACTCGATGCTCAGCGCCTGGTTGGCAAAGCTCATATCCATGACACTCGAGGGGTGGCCTTCAGCAGCCGCCAGGTTTATCAAGCGGCCCTCGCCCAGCACGTTGATCCGGCGCCCGTCTTTTAAAGTAAATTCTTCTGTAAAAGGCCGAATCATGCGCCGTGATGTGGCCAGCTTCTCCAGACCCACCAGGTCGAGCTCAACGTTAAAATGGCCCGAATTGGCCACGATGGCGCCATCTTTCATGGTGGTAAAATGCTCTTTGCGGATAACATTAATATTGCCGGTCAGCGTACAGAAAAAATCACCGATGCGGGCAGCTTTGCTGATGGGCATAACCGTGAATCCGTCCATGACCGCTTCAAGCGCCGGCAGCGGATCAACTTCGGTGACAATCACCTTGGCCCCCATGCCGCGGGCTCGCATGGCAACGCCCCGGCCGCACCACCCATAACCGCAGACCACGAAATTCGTGCCGGCCAGCAGACGGTTGGTGGCCCGGATGATGCCGTCCACCGTACTTTGGCCGGTGCCGTAACGGTTATCAAAAAAATGTTTTGTCTGAGCGTCGTTTACGGCAATGATCGGATACTGTAAAACCCCGTCTGCGGCCATACTCCTGAGCCGGA
>JASFGN010000084.1:0-8546 GCA_050123735.1 Desulfobacterales bacterium
CCCGTTTCTTGATGGTCTGGTGTTCAGCCGGGATGAAGACTTCTTTGGTGGTCGGCGGGCTGACCATTACCCGCTTGGTTACGGTTTTATATGATGCCGGCACTTCTGCCAGGCACATAATCTCACCGGTGGCATCATCGATTTTTTCAATCGGGCCACGGCCTTTTTTCCAGACGGTATGGGCCTCCTTGACCAGAACCCGTTCCTGCTGCATTTCATATTGCGCAGGCACTTCAACCAAACGCTTGGATTCGGGTTTTACCAGGACCTTTTCTTCGACCCACTGATACTTGGCGGGAATAATTTCTATTCGCTCTGAAGCTTCTTTGACCAGAACGTTTTGCTCCTCCCAGGTATACTGGGCCGGGATGAGCTCCAGGCGCTCGGATTCCCCGTTTTTCAAAACCTGCTCGGTAACGGTTCGATACGTCGGGGCAATAAAGGTTCTCGCCCAGCATTCACCCGCCTTGGCATTGGGTGGAAAAAGGCTGCTTCCTGAATCAGATGCCTGCATGCTCGAGCCCGAGGCTTCGGTATCGCGAGGTCTCTGCTCAGCCGCTGCCGCCGCTTCATTCGACATCTTGAGTTCTTTTTTGTAAACCTCGATGATCTTATCCTTTTCTTGGCTTTCAGCGCGGAGCTGATCGATCTTTTGGTTTTTTTCATTGAGTTTGGATTCATATTTGCTGGCCATCGTATTGCTGCTGCTGGATGCGCAGCCGCTCAGCATGGCAGCCGCAATCCCAATGGCAACAATACCCATAATTTTGGGAACAGGTCTTTTCATGAGTTACCTCCTTTTCCAACGGTTGTGTTTCGGTACGCGAAATGTCGCACCACTTCTACCAGCTTGGCATACTGTAAATCACTATATGGCAAAATCCCTGCCAGGGAATGATCATCAGTCCATTTTTTTCTTAACAACCTAAAATAATTTAATTAATTTATTTTGTAGGATATGCGTGGAATAAAGAATCAGGTCGAAAATTGGGGGATATTGCGCGGTTGGTCGTGATTTGACCCCCATTCACTGGGGGTCAGGTCCCAGAATGATACCCGAGGTTGTAAAATCCCAAGGGACAAAAATCAAATTTCAAATAAATTCCAAATCTCAATTTTCAATGATTCAAAAGTTCGGAAATTTGAATTTTGGTCATTGAAATTTATTTGATTTTTGTGTTTTGGAATTTGGAATTTTCTCCGATCACGCTATCAGATGGGAGCGCAATAACAGTGCAATTTTATCATATTCCTGTAGGACACAAGCCTAGCGGGCAACCACAATCAGCAGGGAGTTCTGTAGTCGTTTTCGCAGGGCGGCCATGTTTTCCGGCTTGTGAGGCAACGTTTGAAGGGCATCCACAGGCGCCTGCAGTTTGCTGAGGATTTTGGACAGCCGGTCAATTTTCGTCGCGCAGCTGGCATTTTCATAGACGCGGGTTTCGCCGGTCTGCATATGCTTTACGCCAATCATTGAACGCATCACACCGACGACTTCACCGCTCATGTTCAACAGCGGACCGCCGCTGTTGCCGGGCTGGATGGGCACGGTTGTTTGATAGCTGGCCGGGTCATTCTGAATGCCGGACAATTTGCTGATAACGCCATCGGTCAGTTTTGGGGTGACACCCATCTCATCGATACGGGGAAAGCCCATGGTAAACACTCTGGCGCCAACATCAATCTCGGTGGTCGCCAGCGGAAGTGCCGGTGGCAGGAGCCTGCCGTCAACCGCCTGCAAAATGGCGATATCGTGAACTGCATCCGACAGGATCGTTCGGGCTTTTATCTGCTGGCCGGATGCGTCTAAAAGCAAAATCTCGGCGGCCGAGTCCACTACATGATAATTGGTAATCACATAACCCGCTGAAATCGGCCAGCCGGTTCCCAGAGAGGCGCCGGCAAAAGATGCGATAGGCGAGTCGGGGCTCTGACTGTGTTTTTTGCTCTCGATTTTGCAGCTGAGTTGTTCGGCCAGGGGGTGATCGCCGGCAAGTTCAGCAATTGAATCATAGGCTTTGCGGGCACCGCTGAGATTATCATTTTTTAGATGCGTCAACCCGCTCTTGAATAGCCATCCGATGGCGACCTCAAGATGTTGAGCTGCATCCCTATCGGTTTCAGTGACATCGCCGGCATTGAGCATGCCCAGGCCGTACTGGGCGATCGCCAGATCCTGATCGGCTGCTTTTAGATACCAGAATCTAGCCTTGCTGCGGTCACAGCGAATGCCGCGGCCCTGGGCGTACATACTGGCGACATTATACTGGGCATACGGATTGCCTTTCTGTGCCGCAGCCAGAAACAGCTCAAATGCTTTGGCGGGGTTTTCACCCGTTCCCTGGCCGGCGTCATACATAGCTCCCAGATTGACCTGCGCCAGTTCATGGCCTTGTTCGGCCAGAGCCTGCCAGATTTCAAAAGCCCTGACATAGTGCCCGGCGTCATAGGCCTGCCACCCCTGGTCATAGCGAATTGCGGATGAAGCTGATTTTGCTTGGATTGTCGGGCTGATTAAAAACAGCAGAAGGAATATGGCCGGGGCGATCATCGGCCAGCGAAGTTTGGTCATATGTACGGATTCTCCATTCCGAATCAGATGTCTTAATTATAGTCGAATTTATTCAAATGGTCAATTTTCGCTGGCCGGGCTGATGGGTCCGTTTTCGACTGGCAACGCTGCATCCGTATGGCGATGGTTTCATCCGGCTGACCACTTGGTCTGAATATATAAGTAAATTTAATGTCTTACCGTGATGTTTTTTTGCATTTTTAGTCACAATATGCGAAAATGGGCTTAGCCATGTGCATTAAATCGCCACCAAGGAGCAGAGCATGCAACCTTTTAGCAACGGGCTGGAATTCAACGAACGGGGTATGGATGGCGACGTCGATCGCGACCGGGCCATATTGAACTACATCCGCAAATCACTGCGGGCCACCTGGCCCTGGACCCGGCTGCTATCGGCATCCTGGCCTTGGTGTCCATTGTGCTGACTGTTCTGGGGGTTATCGCCGCGATCTTGATTCCGACCCTGATAACGCTGCGTGGATAACCTGTCTCGTAAATGCTAAAAGCCTATTCGAATATCGCTTCTGATGACAAAAGCTGATTCAAATAAACCCCCGCAAAAAGCCTCGCTATCCATCACTGCCCTGACGATTGCCAATCTGATCCCGTTGATCGGGGTTGTTTTTCTGGGCTGGGATGCGGCCGCCATTGTGTTACTCTATTGGATAGAAAACTTAATTGTTGGATTTTTTAACATATTGCGGATGCTGCTGGTAAAAGTCGAATCCCGATCCAAGCAGTTTCAGAAATTGTTTATGATTCCCTTTTTCTGCGTTCATTTCGGCGGCTTTTGTGCGGTGCACGGTGTTTTTTTGCTGGTCTTTTTTAAAATCGGATCCCCCGATAAGGCCATGGCGGATAGCGGCACCTGGATGGGCCCGTTTATATTTTTGCAGCTGCTGTACGGTGTTGTGATGCAGTTGTGGCATGGTCGGCCGCCGGGGCTGGAATGGCCGGCGGTGGGTCTCTTTGTCAGCCACGGTGTATCTTTCATAAAAAACTTTATAAACGGGCAACAATACCTGCGGCTAAAAATAAAAGAGATCATGATGCGCCCATATAAACGAATTATGGTGATGCATGTCGCCATCATCATCGGCGGCGTGTTGATTATGAAAGTGGGTTCACCGGTGGCACTGCTGTGTGTTCTGATTTTTTTAAAAATCGCTCTGGACATCTGGTTGCACGTCAAGACACACCGATCGGCAGGAGAACAATAAATTGGGCAATTGCCCCCGGCAATAATAAGGAAAAGATGATGAACCCTAAATTTCCGACCTGTGGTCGCCAGTTGGGTCGGGCAGGTGAATGCGCTAAAGAGGCCTGCACGCGTTACGATCCGTACAAAGATCGCTGGGTTGGCTAATTGTATGCATGATGTTGCGATCATAGGCGGCGGCCCGGCCGGCACCACCCTCGCCCGGCTTATTGGCGACCGGTACGACGTTTTGTTAATTGAACATCGCCGGCTGGCAGAGCCGTCTGAGGGTTTTTCGGCGCTCAAGTGCTGCGGCGGCTTGCTGGCGCCCGATGCCCAGATGATGCTCTCCAAACTGGGCTTGGGCCTGCCCAAAAGCGTTTTAGAAGATCCGCAGCTGTTTGTGGTTAAATCCATCGATATCCCGCAGGGACTGGAGCGGTATTATCAGCGCCACTACATCAACATGAATCGTAAAAAATTTGATGCCTGGCTGCTTTCACTGATTCCTGCCAATGTTGACATTCGAACCGGTTGTCGACTTCAATCCTATATGGCCGACGGAGATGGTTTTAAACTCACCCTGGCAGAAGGCAAAAAGCGCTTTGAAGAAAAGACCCGATTTCTTGTCGGCGCCGACGGCGCCAAATCAAAAGTGCGCGCGCAGTTTGCCGGCCGCAACGATTTGCCTGAAAAATATGTTGCCATACAGGAATGGGTTGAACGCAAAAATGATCGACCCTATTTTACGTCCATTTTTGATGCCGACATCACCGATTATTACTGCTGGACGATTCCAAAGGGCAACTACCTGTTGATCGGCGCAGCATTGCCATACAAACAAAAGGCTGCCGAAAAATTTGCGCTCTTAAAAACAAAGCTGAAAGCCCATGGCACTCAGCTTGGTAAAACCGTCTTCAGGGAAGGCACCCTGATTCTCAGGCCCCTGCGGCAAAATCAATTATCAACCGGCCGCAAAGGTATTGCCTTGCTGGGCGAAGCCGGCGGCTGGATCAGCCCCAGCTCAGCCGAAGGGCTCAGCTATGCTTTCAGAAGTGCCCTGATGCTGGCCGAAGCGATGCAGACGACACCCGATGGTTTCGAAAAACGCTATCATCAGATGAGCCGGCAACTGCGCAACAATATATTTTTAAAAAATTTGAAATCCCATTTTATCTTCAAACCCCTGCTGCGAAAAATAATTATGCACAGCGGGCTTCAAAGCATAACATTGGGACGTCACTGAGGCCCAAACTTTAAAGGATCGGTGAATATGACCGATATAAATGTAAGCATATGTTTTAATTGATAAACGAACATGGATGCCGTTCAATTTGAGCCGTTTTAAAATAAAAGAAGACAGCCTAACGGGCTGCACAAACAGAAAACACTGTCGGCCCGCAAGCACGGCTGACGCAAAAAAGAACGAGGAGGTACCATCCGATGTATTTACTGGTAAATGTTGTGGAGCGTTCCGAACAATTGCCCCGAATTATGGAGCAGTTTGCAAGGATCGGCATCGCCGGCTCCACGGTACTCGACAGCACCGGTATGGGACGTGTGTTGATGAAAACCCGGGCGACGCTGCCGGTGATGCAGCAGATCAACAAGGTCACCACGGATCTGGAATCCTCCAACAAGACCGTTTTGACCGTGATAAAAGAAAAAGACCGGCTGGAGCGGGCCATCAAAATCATCAAATCCTTATGCGGTGATCTGAGTCAACCCGGTAAAGGCATCTTGTTTGCGTTGCCGCTGGATATCGTTGAGGGCGTTTCGGAATTGAATTCATTGGCTGACGATGGATAAGATTCAGATATTTTGATTTTTCAAACGCCGATAGGTTGTCACCATACGGATGATGAAACCCACCATCAGGGCCCCGCTGAACAGGATCATAAAATTGGATGCGAAAAAGGTAAAGATAAAATAGGATGGATTATCAAGGTGGTAGGCCGAGATCAGCAGCTGGATGCCAAAAAGCAGATAAAATCCGGCGATGACAATCAGAACGACCTGGCGGATCCACCAGTAGGTACTGACAGCCAATGGCTGTTTTGTATTCTCATTTTCTGAGTCGCCCATAGGTTGTTAAATTATCACGAAATCTGAAACTGTCAATGTTTGAGACGCAGGATGGATTCTGCGAATTTGGCCGGCGCAGATCAAAACAACTTGACGTATCCGATCGGAGCCTTAAAATATTTAAGGCCGCGGCTTTTGGATCCGCGGCTGGAGGTTAAAACGGTAATGCCATATTGTTAATCTCCGTTGTCTGTTGAATCAGGGCGGCCTTCCGTTTGTGAGGCCGCCCTCTTTTGTGGAACGCTTTAACCACAGGTTAACCCCGCATGCGTTCGTCGTTGCCATTCATCAAGAACAACTTGACTTGTCGCTGAATTTATCTGATACCTGCAATGCCATCTGGCCGATGCTGTGTTCGGCCGGCGATTCTATTAAGCCTTAAACCCTGTTGCAGAATTAGCATTATAGTTGAATTCATCTCATGCCAACCGTCGCCAGGTCCGGAATTTTAGCTGGCGACCCTATCTCCTGCTGGCCATCGCGCCGTTGTGTTGGGCCGGTAACATCGTTTTAGCCCGTGGCGTCATTGATCTCATTCCGCCCGTCACGCTCGCTTTTTGGCGCTGGACGGTTGCATCCTTGTTGCTATGGCCTTTTGCCTCTTCGCGTGCCAGAGAAGACTGGCCGCTTTTTACCCGGCACTGGAAGATAATGGTATTCCTGTCTCTGGTCGGTATATCCGGCTTTAACACCCTGCTTTACGTGGCGGTGCACACGACCACCGCCATAAACGGGGCGCTCATCCAAACCACCATGCCGGCCGTTATCATTATCATCTCCCTGCTGGCCTTTAACGAAAAGGTCACCCGGCTGCAAAGCCTGGGTGTCGCCTTATGCATATTGGGCGCCGGTCTGGTGGTACTGCGCGGCCGATTATCAACTATTCTGGATATGTCTTTTGTTCAGGGTGATTTACTCATGCTGGCGGCCGTTTTGCTGTATGCCCTCTATTCAGCTTTTTTACAACGCAGGCCGCCGATTCATCCGCTCAGTTTTCTCCTCTATACCTTCGCCCTGGGCGCCTTGGGTCTGCTGCCGTTGTATCTGTTGGAGTTGATGAACCGCCCGCCATTTGTGCTGAACATTGAAGTGGTGGCCAGTGTCCTGTATGTTGCTGCATTTCCGTCAATTGTTGCTTTTTTTTGCTGGAATCGCGGCGTGGAGCAAATCGGCGCCAATCGTGCCGGCCTGTTTATCAATTTTATTCCGGTATTTGCTTCCATCATGGCCATCATCTGGCTCGGCGAATCTCTCAGGGCCTTTCATCTGATCGGAATGCTGCTTATATTTGGTGGTATGGTATTGTTTAATCGTTATTAGCTTTTCAATCAGCGTGTCTTAACCTTCGGACATTTTTACGGGAGATATGATGGTTTCCAATTCTATTGAAGATTTAAATGCATTATTGCCGGTTCAGGGCGGCCCATTGTGACCGGCTGCCACGATTTTGATTCCCGTGATTGGAATTTTAGTTGTGGTGTTCGCCGGCAAATATGGTGCCAGAGTGTTTCGATTCGTCGGACGCTTATTTCAGCAGTACAAGACTTATCCAGGGGATATAGGTAATCAGCGCTAAAGCACCCAGCAGGATGGCGATGAACGGCAATGAGGCCCAGTAGAGACTCAGCACCGGCCTTTCGAAACGGATGCTGGCGATAAACAGATTGATGCCCAGGGGGGGAATCGAAGCGCCGATTTCCAGGTTGGCCAGGAAAATAATCCCCAGATGAATGGGGTCTATGCCATAGGCCGCGGCAATGGGCGCCAGCAGGGGCACGACGACGACCAGGGCCGAAAATATGCCCATGGTACAGCCCACCGCCAGCAGAAACAGGTTTAAGACGATCAAAAACAGGGTTTTACTCTGGATATGGGTATTGAAAAAATCCAGCATTTGCATGGGTATCTCTGCATCGATGAGATAGTTGGTCAGGCCCATGGCAGCGCCCAGGATAATCAATACGGCCCCCACCAGGACCATGCTTTTTTTCATAATTTCCGGCAGTTCCCTCCAGCTGATATCCCGGTAGATGACAACTTCTACGATTAAGACGTAAACGGCTGTAATGGCGGCCGCCTCGCTGACCGCAAACTTGCCGCTGTAAATTCCTCCCAGGACCACCAGCGGCAACGGCAATTCCCAGAGTGCCTCCCGCAACGCGCTCAAAATTTCAGAAACCTGAAATCGGGTTTTGGGTACCCTGGCGTGCGCGGCCCGGGCGATGCCGAAAAGCGACAGCAGCACCACCAGCAAAATTCCGGGCAGGATACCGGCAATGAAGAGCTGATCAATTCTGATTCCGGCTACGATGGCATAGACAATCAGGGGCAGGCTGGGGGGAAAAAGTAATCCCAGGGTTCCCGAAGTTGTCAGCAGGCCCAGGGAGAAGGCTTCCGGATATCGGGCCCGCGTCATTGCCGGCAGCAGGATTCCGCCCAAGGCAATGATGGTCAAACCGGTGGCACCGGTCAGGGCTGTAAAAATAGCGCACGAGATCAGGGCAATCACAGCGATTCCGCCGGGCATCCAGCCCAGGATCGCGTTTGACAGACGGATTAAACGTTTGGGGGCGCTGCTTTCAGAAAGCAGAAAACCGGAGAACGTAAACAAGGGAATGGCAACCAGCACCGGGGTGGTGGCCATCCGGTGCATTTCAATGATAATGGCCGACAGATCGATGCCGCCGGCAT